>UQZF01000030.1 GCA_900545455.1 uncultured Eubacteriales bacterium | reverse complement strand
CGACAGTTGAGCTCATCCGTCAAAAAATATTTTACGGACGATGTTTTAGGCAGCAGAAAGCTTGTCTACATAATGGGCGTGTTTGCCGACAAGGATTATGAGAGCATAATAAATCTCATGCTTCCGATGGCTGACCATATTTTTACCATCGCAACGCCTGACAATCCACGCGCCATGTCAGCGGATGAGCTTGCAATGCGTATAAATGAACATAAAAATATCGCCGAGAGCTGTGCGGATATACCCGAGGCAGTCGACAAAGCGGTAAAATACAATAACGGTGATGTGGTTGTGCTTGCCTTTGGCTCACTCTCACATCTTAACCGAATCAGAGAGGCATACAACGAATGGACAAGGAAAAGATAAAAGAGGGAGTAAGGCTTATTCTTGAGGGCGTGGGTGAAGACACAGCCCGCGAGGGGCTCATCGAGACACCAGACAGAATAGCGCGCATGTACGAGGAGATTTTTGCGGGAATCGACAGGGACAGGATAGATATAAATGACAAGGATGCCATTGTCCGCGACATACTTTCTAAGACCTTTGAGGCGCAGAAAGGGCAACTGATTCTTGAAAAGGACATCACGTTTTACTCGATGTGCGAACACCATCTGCTTCCTTTTTACGGCAAAGCACATATCGCCTACATTTCAAACGGAAGAGTGGCGGGGTTAAGCAAGCTTGCAAGGACGGTGGAGGAGTACGCCAAGCGCCCGCAGCTTCAGGAACGTCTCACGGCACAGATAGCGGATGCCATAATGAACTATCTTCATGTAGAGGGCGTTATGGTTGTCATAGAGGCTGAGCACATGTGTATGACGATGCGCGGTGTCAAAAAGCCCGGAAGCAGCACCATGACCTATGTGTGCAGGGGCTCGTTTGAGAACAACGATGCGGCTGTCTCGCGTGTTTTGACAATGATTGGACGATAATTTAATCGGTAAACCATTTTATAATACAGAAACTTACCCGGAGGGCATATTGAATGTACATTGGCAGCAGGAATTTTGACTTAAAAGAAAGCGCGTATGTGTGCGGCATATTGAATGTCACGCCTGATTCCTTTTCGGACGGCGGATGCTTTAACAACATTGATGCGGCACTTTTTCATACCGAGGAAATGATAAAGGACGGTGCGGCACTCATAGATATAGGCGGTGAATCGACGCGCCCGGGATATGTCATGATCTCGGACGACGAGGAGATTGAGCGTGTCACCCCGGTTATAAGAGCCGTTAAGGAGCGTTTTGACATCCCTGTATCCCTCGACACCTACAAATCCGGCGTTGCGGCAGCAGGACTTGAAGCGGGTGCCGACATGATCAACGATATATGGGGGCTCATGTATAACTGTGAAACCAAAGCTGACGGCACAGTCATTTCACCTATGGCTAAGCTTCTCGCATCAGCGGACGTTCCGTGCTGTCTGATGCACAACAGAAAAACTGCCGAGTACAATGACTTTCTTGCGGATTACCTTGACGACAACAGGCGCATAATCGACTGTGCATTAAGCAGCGGCATCTCCGCCGACAAAATCATCCTCGATCCGGGTGTCGGCTTTGCCAAGTCATTAGAGCAGAACCTTACCGCAATCAACACCGTGGATAAGCTCTGCGAACTCGGATACCCTGTGCTTCTCGGCACCTCAAGGAAATCCGTCGTCGGACTCACGCTTGACCTTCCTAAGAGCGAGCGCGTCGAGGGCACTGTTGCCACGAGCGTAATCGGTCTTATTAGAGGTGCATCAATATTCAGAGTCCACGATGTAAAGGAGAATTTCAGGGCTCTCAAAATGGCGGCAGCAGTCATCGGAAAGAGCTTTGACAGATAAATATTGAAGCTGTAAGTGCTGCTATCTATAAGAAACGAGGAACTATCCATGGACATAATACATATTAAAAACCTTGAAGTTTTTGCAAATCACGGCGTATTCGAGGAGGAGAACCGTCTCGGTCAGAAGTTCGTTGTAAACGCTGACCTCTACACGGATTTTACCGATGCCGTCGGACACCGCATATATACAGACAGTCTCGGACACGCCGAATACACGCCTGAGAATCTCGACGCCTCAATCGATTACGGTGTCGCCGCCGCTAAAATCACTGCATTTTTGATGAACGACACTTACGAGCTGATTGAAACGGCAGCGAGCCGACTCGCAGAATACCTTCTGCTTGACATTTCGAACCTCAACAGAGTTCACATCGAGCTTAAAAAGCCGTGGGCACCTGTCAAACTTCCTCTTGAGACGGTTTCGGTTGAACTCACAAGAGGCTGGCACCGCGTCTATCTGTCACTCGGTTCCAACATAGGAGAGCGCGAGGAGTATCTCCAGAACGCGCTAAATGCCCTCAGAAGCCATAAATGCATCAGGTTAGGGAGAATATCGCCCATATACGAAACAGAGCCGTATGGCGGCGTAGAACAGCAGAACTTTCTTAACTGCTGTATGAGCATAGACACCATATTGGAGCCGGAAGAGCTTCTCGATTATCTCCATCTTGTTGAGAAGGGAAACAACCGCACAAGGGAGATTCATTGGGGTCCCAGAACCCTCGACATGGATATTCTGCTGTACGATGACGTGATAATGCACACCGAGACGCTGAGTATCCCGCATATAGATATGCACAACCGATTATTCGTATTGCAGCCGCTCTGCGATATTGCACCATTCGCATATCATCCCGTAAAGCAGGCGACAGTGCAGGAACTTCTTGCAAATCTTATCTCTAAATCAAAGTAACTTATTATATAATAAGTGTTATGCAAATTCAGAATACGAAATAAAGCCGTGGCAAACCAAAACAGTATGCCACGGCTTCTGTAATTATCTATTGAATTCAAGCAATATAACTATACAATATTCATTCTTATAAGTCTTATCGCCCTGCCCAGTATCTCAACATGGTCAACGATAATCGGATCCATATAGTCGTTCTCCGGCTGAAGGCGGAAATGTCCGTCCTCGGCGTAAAAACGCTTAACCGTTGCGGAATCGTCAACAAGAGCGACAACAACCTCCCCGTTCTTGGCTGTATTAGTCTTCTCAACTATCAGATAATCTCCATCATATATTCCCATATTAATCATGCTCTCGCCCTTGACACGGAGTATGAATGTCTCCTCATTCGGAAGTAAATCCGCAGGAAAAGGGAAGTAGTCTGTAATATTCTCGACTGCAAGAAGCGGCTGTCCTGCCGCAACCGTACCGATAACCGGAATGCTTGTAATCTCCGCCTCAGTTCGCAAATAATTGAATGAATCGTCAATAATCTCTATCGCTCTCGGCTTAGTAGGGTCTCTTCTGATATATCCGTTCTTCTCAAGTGTCTCAAGATGTGAGTGGACACTTGACGTTGACTTAAGATGTACTGCCTCGCAAATCTCTCTTACTGCAGGCGGATAACCCTTGGTAAGTATTTCCTTCTTAAGAAAGTCGAGTATCTCCTGCTGTTTCGGTGTAATTCTTCCGCTTGCCATAATAATATCCTCCTAAAATATGTAATAGCTCATGCCTTTATATCGTTAAATATAATTTTATTAATTATAACACATAGCTCTGTAAAATGCAAACAAATGTTCAAAATAAATGTTCCGAATAAATGTTCGTATTTTCTATTGACAAACACGTGTTTGGATGGTATAGTCTTTTTAGAATATATGTTCGGAATAACTGTTCGATATATTTCTATGCACATCACATTTAACAACACATAATTAACACAGGAGGAATTACCATGAATACAGCAGCAGATAACTTTAGAATCGTGGAGGGCGGACTCTCAGTAAGAGAGATTATGCGCAAGAGCCGTATCGCAGCAGCCCGTAGAAGACGTATGAAGAAATTTGGCATTATTTCATTTGTTATAGCACTCATAGCTGTTTTTACCATTATCATATTTGCCAATGTAGTGAGTGCCGGTGATAATGTCGCACCTGACAATTCAGTCAAGGGATTTACAAGTATAACATTATCAGCCAATGACACCCTCTGGAGTATAGCATGTGAATACGCGGACGAACATTACAGCTCTGTATACCAGTATATCCGCGAAGTGAAGGAGATTAACGGTCTTACAAGTGACTCTATATACGCCGGATGTAACCTGATTATTCCTGTATACACAACACCTGACACAGGCATGTATGCTGCGCTGGACGATATCTGTCAGGGTAATCGCTAATCAGCTTTTTTTCCTCTTGTGTGTTCATTTCTAGACGGCCAGTCTTCAAGCTTGCCGTTAACAATCGCTGAGAACAGCCTTGTGTGGAATCCGTGTGCTTCATCATTAATTTTTTTAATCAGCTCTTTGGTTTCCTCTCTCTTTGTCACTCCGTCGGCAGGGCAGAGGTTCTTCACTACAGGAAGCTTATATTTCTTTGCAAAACCTATAATATCAGCCTCCGGTGCGAATATTAACGGTCTTATCAGCGTAAGATTCGTTTTATCCAAGTGGCTCATAGGGGAGAAAGTATGTATTCTACCTTCATATATAAGTGACATCATGAATGTCTCGTTTACATCATCACGATGATGAGCGTAGGCAATCTTATTGCATCCTAACTCCAATGCCTTATTATTGAATGCACCTTTTCTCAGCTTGGCACACAACGCACACGGATTAGATTCCTTTCTCACATTGAATACAATGTCATTGATTTCCGTATCAACTATATAATATGGAACATCCAATTTTTCACATAGTTCTGCCACCTTTGAAAAATCCATCCCTGCAATTCCAAGATGTACAGTTATCGCACACACTTCGAATTCCTTCGGATAGAATCTTCTGAGCTCGCTCAATGCATAGAGCAGAGTAAGGCTGTCCTTTCCACCTGATATTCCAACGGCAATTTTATCCCCATTCTCTATAAGTCCATATTCGTCTACGGCCTTGCGTACATAACTCAATAATCTTTGAAGTGTCATCCTTTAGAGAATCTCCTGATTTTTATGGTAATGAGATTATATATCGTAATATTTTTATAGTCAACCACCAACAATCGTGTTATAATGAACGTAAGCATGAGCAGTGCCATCATATAAAAATATAACATGACGTGCTTGCACGGGAAATGTTATATTTTTATATGATGATAGTGCGAAGCACGAACATCGAGAAAACCGCAGGTTTTGGAGATGCGCACTGCTCAAGTATATTTATCAAATTGACAAACAGACATGAGCAAAAAAGGGCGACAGCCCGATTTGCGAATGTTATTATATTAAGTAACAATGCGAAGCACGAACATCGAGAAAATCGAAGATTTTGGAGATGTGCACTGCTTTGAACAGCATCCAACTATGAAAGGTATCATTATGAGTGAAAATTTTACAATACAGCAGTTAGACCATAGAATAAGAAAAGCGTTAAATGCCCAGAACATTACAGAACTCACCGAGATTCAGAGCTTATGTATACCTCAAATTATAGAGGGACATAATGTATCGGGAGGAGCCAAGACAGGTACGGGAAAGACACTTGCATATCTTATTCCCGTATATGAATATCTCATGAAATTACCGGCGGAGCAGCCACATGACTTCACATGTGTGATTGCCGTCCCAGCCAAGGAACTGGCTTTCCAGATTTCCAGACAGATAGAGCTGTTGTCCAAGAATTTAAACTTTAACGCCAAGGCGGTCGTCGCTGTAGGCAACTTTAACATGCAGCGTATGGCAGAATCGCTCAAGACTAAGCCCGCGTTTGTTATCGGAACCCCGGCAAGACTCAAAGAGCTCATATTGCTAAAAAAACTTCCTGCACACAAATGTAAATTTCTTATATACGACGAAGCAGATAAGCTCCTTGAGAAGGACAATCTACAACTCAGCATGGAACTCAAAAAGTGTTTTTACCGGGATGTGCAGACATTATTCTTTACTGCAACATACGGAGAAAAATATCAGAAAAACCTTGAAAAGACAGGTTTAGATGTGATGAAGCTTTCAACAAGCCGAATCGTGTCAACACCTGAATCCATCAAACATTATTATGTTGTATGTCAACATCGTGACAAAAATGAGACTGTACGTAAGGTTATAAAGGCATCTAACGCCACAAAGGCTATAATATTTGCAAACAAGCGTTACGATATTGATGAAATTACTCAAAAACTCAAATATCACAACTATAAAGTTGACGCATTACATGCTGAAGGTAATAAATTTCGCAATAAAAATATTGTCAAAGACTTTATGTCAGGCAAGCTTCAATATGTCGTAGCTTCAGATTATGCTGCACGAGGCATGCATTTTGACGATGTGGATGTAATCATCAACATAAGTCTGCCTGAGGAATCCACTGAATATGTTCACCGCGCAGGTCGATGCGGACGCAACGGCAAATCCGGAATGTGCATCTCAATAATCACAGACGGAGAACTTAACAAAGTCAAAAAGTTCCAGAAGGACTTATCAATAAACATGGTAGAAAGAACCCTGTATCAGGGACGACTAGTAGCAAAATAATTGCCGAACCAGCCACCAAAATAAGGTTGAAGCCTCTTGGTGGGGCAATATATAACTATTCGTTAAACTCAGGTTTAACGAATATGTGTCCGTATTTTGTTATTTATCAGCATTTTAAAGGTTGGACTTAATTTATGGCAGAAAAAACTTATCACGAACAGGAACGTAACAAATGTACTTTAGAGCTCAGACAGCTTCAGAGCGAACTACCTAAGTTTCTCAGGGATTACTTCCGCGGAATTGAGAACTCGACGGCTCCGCGAACCCAGATTGGCTATGCGATTGACCTTAGAACTTTCTTTGAGTATGTCAAGGACAACAACAGTACATACAAAAACACCGACATGCATGACATCGGCATTGATGTTCTGTCACAGCTTAACGCACAGGACATCGAGGAATATCTCGATTATCTCAAATACTATGTAAAGAACGGTCACGAATACACCAACGATGAGCGCGCGGTCAAGCGCAAGCTGTCGGCACTGCGCTCAATGTATCATTATTTTCATAAAAACAGAATTATTGATGAGAATCCCGTATTGCAGGTGGATATGCCAAAGCTTCACAAAAAGCAGATTATAAGGCTTGATAACGACGAGGTTGATGATTTACTTAATGTGGTCGAGAGCGGCGACAGGTTGACAAAAAAACAAGCTGAATGCCACGACAAGCTTAAGGTCCGTGACATGGCTATTCTCACCCTTCTGCTGGGCACAGGAATGCGTGTATCTGAGTGTGTCGGAATCAACCTTGAAGATGTCGACTATATCAATGACCGAATTAAGATAGTCAGGAAAGGCGGTTACGAATCCTTTGTATACTATGGTGAAGAAGTCAGACAGGCTCTCCTGGACTATATGGAGGAACGCGATGAGATTGATGCATTGGAAGGTCACAAAAACGCACTCTTTCTTTCTTCACAGCGCAGACGAATAACCGTCCGCAGCGTTGAACTTCTTGTAAAAAAATATGCGTCAACCGTAACCGGAAAACACATCACCCCGCACAAGCTTAGAAGCACCTACGGAACCAATCTGTATAAAGAAACCGGCGACATCTATCTTGTAGCGGATGTATTGGGACATAGCGATGTCAACACAACAAGAAAGCATTACGCGGAACTTGAGGAGGATCGCAAAAAGAGCGTCAAGGATGCGGTTACAATAAGGCACAGATAATAAATAAGGGTGGATATTTAATCCACCCTCTTTAAGTCTATATCCAGAGTTCCAATATTTCCATACACATCAGAAGCAGAAAATGTTATATGCACATTATCACCATCCTCCGTCAGCGTATATGTCATTCCATCGTCAGTTAGTTTACATAACTCTGTTACCGTAACCATATCTCGTATATACTCAGGATTTTCAATCTGCGCCCTGTTAATTTCCGTTATTTCACGGTTCAACGAGATTACAGGTGCTGTTGTATCAACTACATGGAGATAACAGCTCTGCTCGAGAACTGTTCCGTACTTATCAGCTGCACTAAATCTTACCACATAATCTCCCGGAAGAAGAAATCCGTTGACATTCATTCCTGCAATCTGTGCATCAACATACATACTCACATCTGCTTCAGCAATAAGATACTCAGATATGTCTACACCCTCCTCAGATGTCAATGTCACATCGTTAAATATAATGCGTACAAGAGGACTTTCCTCACTTATAAATGAATAAGCTATCTGCCCCATCTCGACAATCTTGTCTGACACATTGTTGATTGCCCCCAGCTTGTAAGGACTGAATATATAATTAGCCTGCTCATCGGTCGGATCACAGTGAAATCCCCGCGGAATCCCAGGCATTTCTCCATTCTGCATATATTGACCGTCAACCGAGCTGTAAAGCGCATTATTAATTGAATCCGATGTAACTCCACTTCCATCGGCAAATACCATGCTGCTCAAACTGCTGTTCTGCAGGCTTTCGCATACATATATATCTGTAGTTCCGGGAACATTCTCATAAAACCAATGAGCACTTGCAGCGCTCATTGTTATTCCGCTTACAGGCTCCGTAAGCCGACCGTCTGAACCTGCCGTATCATTGCCGTTTTCATATCCGCTTATAGTGTTGTATGATTCTTTTACAATCGAATTATAGTTGCCATTCTCTGAATACAGTGCCGAATGAAATTCGATACCATTAATCATTGAATAGTACTGCACAAAATAACTGTTCGTCTCTGCATCATCTGACGTATCCGGGCTTATCTCCTTCCAGATAGCCTTGGTCGGAACAACCGAAAGCTGACTGAGCACTGTCTCGCTGCGCTTTTGGGCGTAATCTCTCACATTATCTCCGATTGCGCATTTTGCCGCGTTGACAACCTCAATAATATTTCCCGCATCATCCATCCTGCACACCGCCGTGATGCCGTCATCAACCAATATATAGATTACATAATGTCCTGACGAGACATAATTTTCCCCACTCTCTCCCGTAGTCTCCGTGGTTTCCTCCGCTATTGTAGTTCTGTCCATTATGCAGTCATCGTTCCGATTGTCACGTCCCCGCAAGATAATACTAGCAGCAATTATACCAATTGCTGCCAGCATTAACACTATCAAAACATAATATGTCTTATTATTATTGTTGTTTCTGATGCTTCTTAAAAAGCTCTTACTCTTCTTATAATACATAAATCCTGCTCTTTCGGTTAAATCGTACCACCTGCGAACTCCTGCTTGGTCTTGATATACTGCTTAAGAAGTTCTACCGTACCATCCACTCCTAAAATACTGCTGTCGATACATAAGTCATAGCTCTTAGAGTCTCCCCATTTTTTACTTGAGTAGTAATTATAGTAGTTGGCTCTCTTCTTATCGGTCTTTATACATAAATCCTTAGCCTTCTCATCTGTATATCCATACAATCTCTTGATTCTGGCTACCTTCGCATCCATCTGTGCTTTAATAAACACCTTAATCGTATTGTCATGTTCCTCAAGAGCATAATCTGCACAACGGCCTACAATGATACAACTCTCCGTGTCCGCTAACTTCTTGATTGCATCGAACTGCGCAAGAAATACCTTATGGTTAAGCGGCATATCTATAAATGAAGATGTCGAATATCCCATGGAATATGTATCCATAACAAGAGAATACAAAAAACTGTTGGTAGGTTTCTCATCATGATTATGGAAAAGTTCTTCACACATACCACTTTCCTTAGATGCTAATGCAAGCAGCTCCTTATCGTAACACTTAATTCCTAAGTCAGCAGCAAGTTTTCTACCGATTTCCCTACCTGCACTGCCGTACTCTCGTCCTATTGTAATAACTAATGGTTTACTCATATGAACCGCTCCCTTCAATGTATCCACAAATTTGCAGATAACTCTATTTGATAAAGATTATTATACACCAATTTACAGATAATTTCCAGCTTTTTTTGTACAAAATAAAACCGAGCTTGAATTTTTTAATGTACAACGTCCAAGCCCGGTTAATAATCATATTCAACTGGTAATTTATCCGCTCAAATTATTTTGCGGCAGCTTTTTTCTTCTTTCCGAATAATGTATCCCAGCCTTCAATTACAAGGAAGATTGCGAGAACTACAAGAAGTGCTCCGATAATTGCCTGAGCCCATGGTCCCCAGTCAGCTCCACCCTTTGCAATTATGCCAATCTGATTCTTTATTGTAAGACATAATGAACAGATTGTAACAACAATCATGAATGCCATTGGGATTAAGAACATCTTGTTGTTCTTACCGCAGTTAGCAAGCCAAGCAGCTACAGCTAAAAGACCAATACCTGCAAGGAGCTGATTGGCGGCACCGAAAAGTCCCCAAATCTTGGAGTATCCTGTCATACCAAGAGCAACTCCGAGTACAACGGTAAGAATTGTTGCAAAGTAAGGATTAACAAGGACTTTTTTCCAACCCTGCTTTACATCCTTAGCTGTCTGTCCCGGCTCAAGCCAGAACTCCTGGAACATGAAACGTGCAAGACGTGTTGCAGTATCAAGAGATGTAAGACAGAAGGCTGAATATGTAAGTGTAAGCAATGTTCTTAAAATTGTAACAGCCTTAGGACCGAGTCCTGCGTACATGTTAGCGATACCGCCGGCAAAAATACCTGTTGCACCTACAAGCTTTGTATCAGGATTAGCTGCATTATACTTGTATGCAAAGTTGATTGCACATACAGTCACAACAGCAAGTACACACTCAAGAAGCATTCCGCCGTAAGCAATAGGCTTCGCATCCTTCTCTTTATCAAGCTGCTTTGATGTTGTACCCGAGGATACAAGTGAATGGAATCCCGAAATGGCACCACAAGCAACCGTTGTGAAGAGAACAGGGAACATATACTGTACACCATTGCCGTTATCAATAGCAAATCCTTCGAATGCCTGAAGTCCGTCCGCACCACCTAAATTAGCATGCGATACCACTACTCCGACAAGTGCAACAGCAAGCATTGCATAGAGAAGGAATGAGCTTAAGTAATCACGAGGCTGGAGTAAAATCCATACAGGCGTTACGGAGGCTATTGCAATGTAGAAACCTACAATAATCATCCATGCCTTATATGAAAGGTAAATAGGATGGAAGTTCATACCGATTGCCATACATGCAACAATGGCAAGTACACCAATAATTGTTGCAACACCCATAGGTACGTTACGTCTGTATACAAGGAAACCGAATATTATCGCAATTACGATAAAAAGAAGGGAAACCATTGCAACAGAAGCATTGGTATCTTTAACCGCTTCGCTTACAGCAGCTCCTGCAGCATTTGTCGTACCGAAAGTACCTGCAACAATTGATGCAAACGCAGCTACAACAAGAATGAGGGTAAGGTATGCAAAAATAATGAAAAGTCTTTTTGCTCTTCTACCCATATTTGCGGAAATAATCTCACCGATTGACTGTCCTTTGTGGCGAATGGATGCAAACAACGCACCAAAATCATGCACACCACCAAAGAAAATACCACCGACTAAAACCCAGAGAACAACAGGAACCCAGCCGAAAATAGCTGCCCCGATAGGTCCTGTGATAGGTCCTGCACCTGCTATAGATGAAAAATGATGTCCCATAAGAACAGGCGCCTTCGCCGGAACATAATCTACACCGTCCTCTAACTCATGTGCCGGTGTCGGAGTGTTGCCTTCGCCTACACCCCACTGCTTGCAGAGCCATCTTCCGTAGAAAACATAACCACAGAGAAGGATTGCAATACAGATTAAGAGAAGTAATAATGAATTCATTTTTAACTCTCCTTTTCCTTTTTGTGATAAAATATTTTTTTCATAAATTTCGCTGAAGATTTTCCGGAAAAATTACTGTCAATAAGAGAGTTATCAAAGACAGCCACAACATTGTGATAATCCATCCAGCCGTGGAGCGAAAAATGAAAACTTTTGTAAATGCGTGTCTTTTTGACTGCGCGAACCACTTCGTTATCACATGAATCACACAGAAAGACCGCTGTAAGATATGTGTACATGTGACCCGGTCCGACATTGATACGTTCCATGCCATCCTCACACACATAATTCTTACATTTCTCAAATAAATCCATGGTAAGTTCCGGCATACTGAACAGATACAGGAATTCTTCCCTGTCTGCCGACCACAGCTCAGCCTTCTGTGAAATGACATATTTCTGTGAGTGTTCAAAAAAATCACATCTCGCAATCAAGGGATACTCTTCCTGTTCTATGCAGAGACTAACCTGTTCATCCGTCTTTCCTTTCACTGAACCGCCCTCGCGGACTGCAGATTCACCGCCGTCAAATCTGTGAATATTATAATAAGACTTATACACTCTTAGCAGCTTCTCCTGCGCCTCCCGGCGTGCCAGGCTGAATTGTTTTTTTGAACTAACCATAGATTTTGACCTTTTCATATTTTGTAATAATTTAAAAAGAAAATTATTATTGTTAGAATAACATTTTTATTTAAGTATTTCAATAGAAAATTTATATTTTTTTAAGAATTTATTTTGCACAGTAATTGATTAAAGTAGTAAGGCAACGGTGCTTCAAACTCCATATATTCACCCGTTCTCGGATGATTAAACCCTAATATCCTGGCATGAAGGGTCTGACCCTGAAGCTTGTATGGTGATTTATATGGACTGTACAACTCATCACCCAGAAGCGGGTGCCCGATGCTTGCCATATGCACACGAATCTGATGTGTTCTTCCGGTTTCAAGCGTACATCTTATATACGAGTACTTTGAAAAACTCTGTAATACCTCATAATGAGTCACTGCACGCTTACCATCTTTCACAATAGCCATCTTTTTCCTATCGTATGGATTTCTTCCAAGCGGTGCATCCACGGTTCCGGTAAGCTCCTTAAATGTTCCATGGCAAATAGCTTCATAATGTCTGGTTATTGAATGAACCTTGAGCTGCTCCGACAGTGACTGATGTGCAAAATCATTCTTGCATACAACAAGCGCCCCTGTAGTGTCCATGTCGATTCTGTGTACAATTCCCGGTCTTAATACACCGTTTATTCCTGACAGATTATCGCGGCAATGGTACATAAGTGCATTTACAAGTGTACCCGTGTAGTGCCCGGGTGCTGGATGGACAACCATTCCTTTCGGCTTGTTCACGACAATAATGTCATCATCCTCATATAAAATATCAAGCGGTATATTCTCAGGCTCAATGTGAAGCTCTTCGGGCTCGGGTATCACAAGTGAAATTGACTCACCCTTCGTGAGCTTATAATTTGCCTTTACAGGCTTGTAGCTGCCTGCAGTCCCCTCCTTTGCAGGAGAAGCTACCTGTACTTTTTCATCCTTTATAAGCTTCTGAAGCTGACTCCGTGAAAAAGAAGAAAGCATGTCGGTAAGATATTTGTCAACACGCTCCCCATTATTTTTTTCATCGACATCAACATAGAACGGCTCATTATATTCAAAAATAAAGTCATCCATAGTTAATCTCCATTCCGTTTATTCGCTCTTGTCAGTTTTCTTTTTCTTGAATGAGAACACGGCACTCATCTCATTCTCATCTTTATAATAGAAGATAAAAAGGAAAACCGTAAAAATACATGAAATCACAATATAACAATCGGCAATATTGAATATAGGAAAATCAATAAGCTCAAAATAAAGGAAATCCTGAACACATCCGTACACGCTTCTGTCTATTCTGTTGCCGATTGCACCTGAGAACAGCATAAGTGCCGCGATATTCAGTGGAAGCATACGCTTAGTCAAAGGTATTCTCTGGTATGCGACTGCCACAAGAATCGCTATAACAAACGGTAGAATCTCAAGTATAACATTTCCACCAAGCATCCCCCATGCTGCACCGTCATTCTGTGTCCATGTGAGCGAGAATACACCCTTAATCAGCGTTATCGGACCGTTTACGCGCAAGCTTGTATATGCCCAATACTTCGTAAGATGGTCAATTCCTATAAGCACCCCGACAATCGGAATTGCTGCCAACATCTGTAAAAAAGATTTATGCTTTATTTCGTTCATATTAAAGAATCTCCTTTAATGCCTGGGTCATTTCATCGTATGTGACCGTCTTGTCTATAACTGCCTCTCCAAGCTTCTTAAGAAGAATGAATTTTACAACCCCGTTTTCCATCTTCTTGTCCGACTTAGATACCTCCAGAATCGAGAATATGTCAAGTCCTTCAACCCTCGTCGGAAATCCGTACTTTTTGAGCATATTCCTTATAAGCTCATAGTCATTCTCCGAAATAAGTCCACGTTCTTTTGAAATATATGATGCGCATATCATTCCAAGCCCAACACACTCACCATGGTAAAGTGAAAAATTCATAAGTTTCTCAACTGCATGCCCCAATGTATGACCGAAATTGAGAAGTGCTCTCTCACCCTTCTCAGTCGGATCATGATTTACCACATCCGCTTTTATAAGGCAGCTCTGATAAACCGTCTCCATAATATATTCAGGCTCTAATGCCTTAATCTGTTCATAGTTCGTGTCAAGATAATCAAAATAGCTTCTGTCCTTTATAAGACCATGCTTTATTATTTCGCCAAAACCCGAGTTGAAAAGTCTGTTCGAAAGTGTTGTGAGCGTATCGATATTGATGTACACAAGACGTGGCATGTGGAATGCACCAACCATATTTTTGTACTTTGCAAAATCAACACCCGTCTTGCCGCCGATGCTTGAATCGACCTGTGCAAGGAGTGATGTCGGAACCTGAATGAAATCTATTCCGCGAAGATAGGTTGCTGCAGTAAAGCCTGCAAGGTCACCGACAACACCGCCTCCAAGTGCGACAATCATATCCCGTCTCTCAAAATGCTGCTCTATAAGATATGTATAAACCGTCTCAACAACATCAAGATTCTTATTCTCCTCACCGGCAGGTATTGTGAATATATATACACTGTTTCCCGTCTGCTCAAGAATGCTTTTAAGCTTGTCGGCATATATAGGTCCTACATTGGAATCGGTTACAATACAAAGCTTAATTCCTCTAATGTCAAGCTTATCAAGTTCGGCAGCTATCGGCTCAAAACCACATTCAATCACAATATCATAACAATGTACTTCGTTCTTTTTGACATCAACTCTACGATTCATACTTATCCTCCGATTTCATCCATATTGGTTTGTATGCAATGCATCTTATACATATAAATTAAGAACAACCATATATCTGCCTTTTTTTGTTTCGCTTCTTGTACATATATATTTGAAACGGCCTCTTCCCCTGACGGAAATAATCTCACCCTCTTTTAGATTGTATGCATTAGTTGTTATAAGTCTGCCGTTTACGAACACAAGACCGTCCTCAATATACTTCACGCTATGACTTCTTGATTCGTTAAATGCAAGGCTTATCACTGCATCAAGTCTCAGCGAAGCCACTGAACCGACAATCTCCTTATATGAGGGTGTAAAATTATCATCTAGAGAACAACCTTTTTTACAGCTCACATAATCATTTTTCACTCTGGTAAGATTGTCGGCTATAAAGTCAGCTATTTTATCTAGACATATAACATACGCCACACCGTCAGAGATAATTATATCTCCGAGCAGTGAACGTTCTATGCCAAGATTCATTAGCGCACCCAAAAAATCCCTGTGTGTCAGATTACCGGCAAATCTTTTATCTGCCTCAATTTTCAAAACTTCAACCGGCAGCGTATACTCGCAGCCTTCATACGGAAGAAACACAGCGATGCGTCTCTCTGCATACTCAAAACCACCATCGGTGCACACGTTCACAAACGAGAGCGACTTTTTCATGTTATACAGTATATTCTGCTCATTAAGGTTCAGAAAACTCGAAAAAACCGGAATATTCCGCTTATAGCATACATCTGCTAAATCGGACAGTCTTCCGGCTAATATCTGTTCCTCTTTATTTTTATTTGCTAAGCCGCCATGATTAGTCTCTGAATACATATTTAGTACTTCCTGATAAATCAACACTGCCATCTAACATCTCGTCAAAATTTCCTGATATGTCGACACTGCTTGGTGTAATTACAAATATGTAACTTGTAACCTTCTGCAAATTTCCATCCATCGCATACACTGCACCTGATGTGAAATCAAGAATCTTCTGTGCCAAATCGCCGTTAAGACCTTCCAGATTAAGGACAACCGGCATTCCACCTGCCAATGTGTCACAAATCTCTTTTGAATCATCATACATCTTAGGTCTGATTACGCGAAGCTCCATTCTTCCTGCCCCTCCCTGAATTGACTTCATATGCACTACCTTACCGTAATTTTTCTTAGGCTGCTTAACCGGCTTCTGTTCATAGTCATCATCATCGTCGAAGCTTTCATCTTTCTTACCAAACGGCTTTCTCTTAGGAAGCTCCTCTTCCTCATCGTCGTCATCGGACTCACGCTTAGAACGGGCACTGCTCTTCTTAGCCGGCTCATCCCAATTATATCCGTCATCCTCATCATCAAAATCATCATCGCCAAGATTCAATCCGTTTAATAAATTCTTAAATATGTTAGCCACTGTAATATCGCTCCTGTTAAACATTATAGTTGCGGGCACCGAATATTCCGGTTCCCACCCTTACCATGGTCGCCCCCTCTTCAATGGCAACCTGATAGTCCCCTGTCATCCCCATCGAGAGGACATCCATATCTGTATTATCAATGTTTTTTGCTTTCAAGTCAACACATAATTGCTTTAATTTTTTAAAAACCTGTCGATTTTGCTCGGAATCTTCGACAAAAGGTGCAATAGTCATAAGTCCACATACATGAACATTTGAAAGTGCCGCACATTCCCTTACAAGTTTCTCCGCCTCATCACATGTTATTCCGAACTTGCTGTCCTCGCCGGCAACATTCACCTCAATGAGAACATCCATCACCTTTCCGATCCTTGCCGCCTCTTTATCTATTGTCTCCGCAAGGTGAAGTGAGTCGACCGAGTGTATCATTGTAACCTTGTCAACGACCTGACGCACCTTGTTGGTCTGAAGATGTCCTATCATGTGAAATACCGCGCCAGGCATCTCGTCTATCCGCTCGTACTTTGCACAGATTTCCTGCACCTTGTTTTCACCAAACACACGCTCACCTGCATTGTACGCCGCAAGAAGCTGCTCAAACGGCTTGGTCTTGCTGACAGCAATAAGTTTTACATTCTTTTTGTCTCTTCCGGCTCTCTCACATGCCGCGTCAATGTTGGCATGTACAGCAGCGAGATTGCCCTTTATATCCTCATTCATCTGTTCAAAATCAGTATAAATATTATCCATATCGACAGAATCTCCTTCCTCAATTAATACATAATCTGATTTTCCGAAACCATATCGGCATTAAGAATTATATAATCATATATCGACAATCCATAAGTTGTTCCACGTTCAATTATATAATACTCATCATTCCTGTCAATAATTGATACCTGTCTGAACTGACAATAACCCTTGTTGATACAATATGCACCTTTAAGAGTCGCAACAGTACCGATTATATATTTATCATCCTCATAACTTATCTCGTTTTCCGAAGGTGGCTTTACGATGCAGTCGCCGACATTGAAAATGTCTTTATTTACATAATAATAGCCGTCAATATCTGCATAATATGTCGCCTCAACGAATTTGCGTGTCTGATTTCCCTGAGTGTCATAGGTAAGAAGAATAAATCCGGTACTTGCATCGTCACCTCCAACATATCCGTACTCGTTCGGAATGGTAAAAAACTCCTTCTCACAAACAGCACTTATCGGTATTTTGAGTCCTGACGCCGTATTCTGTGAAATCTCAAAGTCAACAAAACGCGTGTCAATGAAATTCACCAGATACTTGCTGAGTGAAATCATTCCGTAACTTCCGTCGGCATTATATATAATCGAAAAATCGGCAGTTGTTGCAATATCCTGTGAGAGAAAACTTATCTTCACCGATGTTACATCGGCATACTGACTCACCTGATTCTCAGTAAGAGGAAACACAATCTTCCAATTGTCGGAATTGATTTTTCTGTACAACGTATCTCCGACGCCTACAAGTTCTCTGTTTCGAAGATTGGTAATAGAATATGACTCCTGCTCAAATGAAACAGCCGTTACTTTATCTTCAGTTATTCCACAAAGTGAATCTACATAGTAGGATACCATTGTAGACTGGGAAGGTTTTATCAGATGCACAAAATTGTTGCCATCTTCAATAAGATTTTCAAGGCTCTCAACCATGTATTCCGCATTATATCCATTGACCGTAGCCGAAATATTATCGAGTACATTATATGTTTCATAATAATCATGCGCATCAAATGTCTTTGAAAAATTGACAAGTTTATGAGCAATGCTGTTGACGGCACTACTGCTTATGCCTCCATCGGCTGATGCCGCCGCAAGACTTGATGTAACCGTTCCCGTCTCATCAACAATTCCTATTATCGTCTCAACGCCCGCACGCTCATCATCATTTAAAAAATATTTTATGTAACCGGCAACGGATGAATTTTCAACCGTCTCATCGAGTATAATTATCCCCGAAAAAGTATTGTCGGACACGAGTTGCCCGGCACTTACCTCGTATGTCAGGACTTTTTCCTTGGTCATATACAGTACAATACTTATAATCAAGTACACAAAAACAACAATCAAAAGAAGAATGCCTATATTAAGCCGAGGCATATAATGAAGTTTTGTGACATTATTATTTTTTTTATTAGTGTAATGAGCAGCCATTTTCCAACTCCAACCATAAATGTAAATAAATAACTGTATAAAACCAATGCATTTTTCAAACCATAATTCTGTAACAAAATATATAAGTGCGGAATGGAGGATTGTCATGAATAACAGAGGTTTTGATTATTTTGCACTGACCATTGCTATAATAGGCGCAATCAACTGGGGGCTTATAGGCTTCTTCAAATTCGACCTCGTAGCATTTCTTTTTGGTAATTTGACAATATTATCAAGAATAATTTATGCTGTTGTCGGAATATGCGGACTCTACCTAATCAGTGTGTACGGCAGAATTACAAGTTTTAACGAAGCCTGACTCTAAATACTAATCACATCAAGCCGCGGGAAAATCCTGCGGCTTGAATTAATATACTATCTGTAAGAAGCTTTTTCCAAAAGATAGCTCATCTGATTGTAAAGGCTGTCACGTGAAGGTGCGTTAAGTATAACCGATATATACTGATGACCGTCGGACGGCGATTCACTGAGTATGACAAGACAATACCCCGCAGCTTCCGTATACCCTGTCTTTCCGCATATAACCTTCATACCATTCGGTGGAGTAACATTGCCATTTATAAATTGATTACCGTTAGTCCACGTCGGAACGATTGTATATGATTTACGCGTGAAGGATGTCGAATATTTAACAGTGGAGGCAATTTTTACAAATTCTTCATTCTTGACTGCCTCGTTAAAAATCAAATATAAATCGTAAGCGGTAGTGTAATGCTGCTCATTCGTAAGTCCGTGCGGATTGACAAAGTGTGAGTTCGTCGCACCTATTTCAAGTGCTCTCTCATTCATTAAATCCGCAAAGTTCTTAATTGAACCTGCGACCGTGGTTGCAACAATAATTGCCGCATCGTTTCCCGAATTAACTATGGCACCGTAAAGAGCCTGCTCCAATGTAATTACATCGCCAACTCTGAAATCACAAATCCAGACATTATCCTCGTCAATCTTAATTGATTCATCTATCGTAGCCACTTTATCAAGGTCTGCATTTTCAAGAGCGACAAGTCCGGTCAGAATCTTGGTTGTACTTGCAGGATAAAGCTTCATGTGAGGATTCTTCTGGTATACAACTTCACCCGATGTAATATCAACAAGCAACGCCGCCGAAGCGGACAAAACACCCTCCTCCGTATTAGGTGAGTCCGCGGTACAAACACCGAGGTTCGAGGCAAACCCTGATGCCATTGACAGTGACGAGCTTAAAACATAATTATAAGATATATCATTCTCGATGGAGAGCCCCTTCATTGTAGTGCCGGTTTCCTTGCTGCAGCCTGCAGTTATCACGGCAATCATGAAAAGCACCATAAATCGGAGCCATCCTGTCTTTTTCTTTGTCATTATAACATTTCCTTTTTGCTTAACTCTTATTTGTACATTTCTCGCCAATCAAGGTCACCGCGCTCTAATGCCTTGATCATAAGCTCGGCTGTCGCAAGATTAGTCGCGAACGGTATATTGTGCATATCACATGCTCTGAACATGTTCGATGCCTCCCGCTCGTCTTCATGAGAACAGTTATCGGGATCTCTCAGAAAAATAATCATATCAATCTGATTCATTTCTATCATCGAGCACAACTGCTGTCCT
>UQZF01000029.1 GCA_900545455.1 uncultured Eubacteriales bacterium | reverse complement strand
CATTCCCTTGAGAGCTCTTCCGTGTCTAGCCTCGTCCCTTGCCATCTCGTGAACGGTGTCATGGATTGCGTCGAGGTTGTTCTTCTTAGCACACTTTGCTAGGTCGAACTTGCCGCTTGTAGCACCGAACTCACAGTCAACTCTCCATGCAAGGTTAGCCTTGGTGGAAGCCTTCATGTTCGGCTCTAAGTCCTCGCCTAACATCTCGGCGAACTTAGCTGCGTGCTCTGCCTCCTCGTATGCTGCCTTCTCCCAGTAGAGACCGATCTCAGGATAGCCCTCGCGGTGTGCGATACGAGCCATGCAGAGATACATTCCGACCTCAGAGCACTCACCCTCGAAGTTAGCCTTGAGCTGCTCGAAGATGTACTTCTTGTCCTCATCGCTGATGTCAGGGTTGTTCTTAACAGTCTTAGCGTAGATGCCGTACTCATGCTCAGCGGCAAGAGTGAGCTCGCCCTCAACCTTCTTGAACTTGTCTGCGCCAACATGGCATACCGGACACTCAGCCGGTGCGGTCTCTCCTTCATAAACATATCCACATACAGTACATACAAACTTTGCCATAATCACATTCTCCTTTTTTTAGATAAAATATATTTAATAATTACATGCGGTTTCAGAATATATTCTGCACCGATAGGACGTAATTATTATGTTCCGTTTCTAATAATCATTGATTAAAACAGTAATGATTACTGATATTAAGATAGCACAAGAAAATAAATTTGTCAATATATTTTAAAAAATCCCTGTCCGATTTCACATTTGGGTATTACCTTATTCTGCAAAAGACGGATAGGGATTACGGCTCCGGTTATTCGGGCTGTTGATTCTTCATACAGTTGTCGCATACTCCGTAGAACAACACGTTGTGTCCGCGTATTTTGCCGGGAAAGCGGCAGGCTGCATCGTGTTCAAGCTCGGAAAACGGTGGCATCTCAACATCGTACACACGGTGACAGGCATCACATAAGAAATGATAATGAGGCTTGGTCTGACCGTCGAAGTGGTCGCACTCATCACCCTGAATTTTCAGTGCCTGACCATGTTCTACCAGAAGTGCAAGATTGCGGTACACGGTTCCAAGGCTTATGTTAGGATATATGCTCTGAATATGTGTATATACTTCCTCGGCGGTCGGGTGGGAGGTCGTGTGGCAGAGATAATCCAGTATAGCTTCGCGCTGCCGGCTGTAATTTAATTTTGCCATGGTCAAATCTCCCTTCTTAATATATCATCACTACTTATGATTCAGGTGTCAAAACATGCTCTATGAGCTTAATTGTGTATAGCATGTTTTGACACCTGAATCCTGCTTAGGCAATTGCAAAATGCTATTTTGACGATAAACAGTTGTGCAAATTTAACTAATTCGCAAGCAGGTACTATGAAGCCGCCGGTACTTAGGCAGTGTATTTTACTGCGTTATGTACCGTTGCGTGATTCATGTAGCGAAAGCGTGCCTGTGGTGAATTGTTAAATTTGTACAACGTCCGCTTTCAAATATCCGGTTTTGCAATTACCTATATATCACTATTGATTGCATTATTTGAAATCAAATATTTTTCATGAGTATGTCAATATACTTTGCCGCCTCTTCTTTGGTGAGAACGTGGCTGCCGTCAAAGCCGGCATCGACATAGCCTAAGAATACGGCTGTCGGAATGTATTTTTTAAACCATTCTGAACAGCTTACTTCCTTATTATAGTTGCCTATATTGCTGTTGATTATTCGGCTCTTGTATGCGTTGACACAGAAGGATGCAAGCTCCTCAGCGGTGACGGGCTTATCAGGCTTAAATGTTGTACCGTCTAAAAGTGCAGTGTCCACAATATCATTGGCGTAGGCACATTCGACAACGCCTGCATACCACTCGTGACCGACAACATCGCTGAACATGTCGTTGTACACGTTCACGGGAACAAAGTGGGCTGCCTTGGTCACCATGTTGACCGCGTCGATTCGGCTCATAGGCTCATCAGGCTTAAACTCACCGGATGTGTTGTGGATGTATCCAAGCTCAGCAAGCTTAATTATGAGCTCCTTTGAAGTACAACTGTCGAGGTCGGTGTAGGATGCTTCGCACAGAGGTGCGGCATTCGGAACAGGCACATTTTTAAGGTGCGCAGGCGGCTCGGCAGCGTGAATGTTCATAGGAGGAACAAAGTCGTCAGACTCCATAAGCTCCTCCATGGTCATAGGGCGCTTGGTGTTCATGGCAGGGTCATATACCTTACCACACAGGGATGTGCGGATAGGAACAGGGCAGATGTCATGAATGCGCTTAATTTCCTTTGCTACGAAGCCTGCCATAAGGTATGCACCAAAATCATTCGTATGGGTGTAATCCTTAGGGTAGAAGTAACGCGCTGCATCAGTAAGACCTACACGTTTTATGAAGTCCATGCTCACCTTGTGCAGGTCAATGAGAGGAACATGCTTCTCCTCGGCGATGCGTCTGCACGCTTCTGCGTGGTCGAAGAGCAGGTCGTTGTATGTTCCGTCGCTTCCTCTCCATGTGTTTCTTGCAAGAGGTGTAACAAGGACAGGTGTAGCACCGAAGCTTCTAATCTCGTCAATGTAGGTTCTCAGATTGTCCGAGTATCCGGTGTTGGCTGATAACTCAGGAAGCTTCTGGTCGTTGTGACCGAACTGGAAAAGACAGTAATCGCCGCGCTTGATATATTTTTTAATTACATCGTAATGACCTTCTGAGCGGAAACTTTCTGTCGTAAGACCTGAATGTGAATGATTGGATACTGCCGCGAGGTTGGATACATAATATGTAAAAAACTGTCCCCATCCGCAATAGCTGCTCTCAGGATAATAAGGGTAGCATGCCGGCTGGTCTGTGACTGTCGAATCGCCTGCTATATATATTGTAGGAGTGTCAAATTCTTCTATAGTAAGAGTAGTGAATACCGGTCTGCTTCCGATTATCGTTATGTCGATGGTCTTGTCGGTGTATACTTCCTCATGACCGCGTGGAATTATGTCACATACGTTGACATTAAAAACATATGCCCGTACTTCGTGAGGGCAATAATCGCCCTTGAGCGATTCAAGGCGTCTTCTGCCTGAAAAAATGGTTATGCCCTTGATTGGTGTCTCACCGGCGGATAACACAAGCGTTACTTTATAGTTACCCTGATGTGGTACGGCGGCTTTGAATGTGAGCGGAATGTAACCGTCATCAACTATTCCGTTCTCCAGGTAGATGCCGTTCTCGTCAGCCTGGGGAACGATTAATTTGGCATCTGTGTACCAGTATTGTGGCGAAAATCCGTCGTTAATTTCGTCTATCTTGAGATTGGGATTGGATTTTCTTGCTTCCTCGGTAAGAAAGCCATATCCCTTCTTATATGAAAAGTCATCCTCCGGATAGACCTGTGTTATGTGTGGTGTGCCAATGCTGTCTGCGCTTTGGGTATTGCCGAAATTGTAGGTCATTCTGTAACCTGAGCCGGTCTCTTCGGCTGCATGTTCGGCATAAATGTCAGACGATATTGCTGTGGTCATGTCAAACCTCCATGGAAATGATTTAATCAAATAATTGTACAGAATAATAAATAGAATTTTCTCCGTGCTTGCGCACTCTCGAAAATTCTGACAGTCATTCGCAATCCAATAAGCCCATCTTCGATGAACTTATTTACTTGCTCATGTCTGTTTGCACCTTGCAAGCTCACGAATCCGTGCTGACGCACTCTGCATCCTGCTTCGCAGGATATTCGTTCGCTAATGGTGCAAGAAAAACAAATGTCTGCTACGCAGCCGCTTGTTTTTCTTATGCACCAATTATATCACAACCATCCGTGATATTCCAGTACAGACTTCTTTTTCATCACGGATTCTCCGTTACTGTTGTTCTTTCGCCATTCACGCGGCGGAATATCCATAAGCTTCACGAAAGCTCTGTTGAAACTTGATACTGAGTGGAATCCGACCAGCTCGGAAATTTCAAGGATTGAGGAGTCTGTGCTTGAAAGCAGCAGGCAGGCATGTTCGATCCTTGTGTTATTGATAAATTCCAAGGGACTGATTCCCATGATTGTGTTAAATGTACGTCTGAAATGCGTGACGCTTAAGTGACACATGTCTGCAAGCAGTTCTATGGGGAATTGCTGCGTATAATTGTCGTGTATGTAGTTGAGGGCAGGGTGGATTGAGAGCATACTGCTGTTCGGTATTGCTTTTTGAGCAGGTGATTCATGCTCACATAATCTTGTTATCTCAACTAAGATGGCCGTCATAAGCCCGGTCACACATGTGGTATAATCCGGCTGCTTCTCAGTCATCTCCTCAATTACTGCCATAATATAGCTGTACAGCTTCGGTGATGTAGCTTTATTTCCTATATAATAGCTGAGCGATGGCAGAAGAGAACCGGAGCTGCTCATTATAACGCGGCTCTTGAAAAATTCGTCAAGATCAACAAAGATATAGGACCACAGGCTTTTGCCGCCGTGCGTTGAGTAGGTGGTATGAGGGTAATTTCGGGCTATTAGTGTGAAATCTCCCGCCTTGTATGTGACGGAATGGTCGCCAAAATCCAGCCTGCCCTCATGCGTGTGGCATACACCGATCTCAAGGCAGTTGTGAAAATGGAGCCGGTCTGCTTTTACATCGGATATGTGCCAGCGTTCGCCGTGAAGAACAAGAAGAGGAAAGTCGGGTGACAAATCATAATGCCTGTACTCGGTTATCACTTTCTTAGGTTTGCTCATAGAAACCTCCTTATTGTATAGGACAAATATACTATATGTAATTATATCTTAACAAAATAGTAATTTCAACCAACAAAATCAATTTCGCAAACAAAAAAACACATAAAATCACAACAAAAATACATAGATTAGCGCATTAAATTACTAATAATCCAAACATTGTATACAAAAAATGAACAAAGCGTTAATACTAAATAGTTGTTTTTGCTATGTTTTCAGATAGAATTGCATAGAAGTGATTGAGTAAAATGTATATAATTAAGCTATGAAAACGAGGCGGGGTTGTGAAAAATCACCAATTAGCAATACACAGAGTAGAACGGAGGAATTAAGTATGGGAAAGACAAAAGTTCAGAAACCACCTATCGTGATGGCGGCAAAGAGCAAGAATCCGATGGCGTTTCTGAAGAGAGATTGGCAGTTATACGCGATGCTGCTGATTCCGGTGGCACTCGTCATAATTTTTAATTATGCGGCTTACCCGGGATTGAGAATGGCATTTATGGATTACAAGCCTTCGAAAGGATATTCAGGAAGCGAATGGGTGGGAATGAAGACTTTCGCCAAGATATTCAAGGATGCAGATTTTGCGAGAGCATTAAGAAACTCAATTGTATTTAACCTTTTGGATTTACTTGTAGGCTTCCCGATGCCTATCATACTTGCACTTATGCTCAACGAGCTTCGCTATCAGAAGTTCAAGAAGGTTTCACAGACAATTCTGTATCTGCCTCACTTCCTTTCATGGGCTATCGTGGGAAGTGTTGCACTTACAATGTTCATGCCTTCGACAGGTCTTGTGAATGTTCTCTTAGAGAACTTGGGAATCGGAAACGGAAAGTTCCCGTTCCTGAATGAAAAATGGCACTGGGCGGTTACATATCTCATGATTGGCGTATGGCAGTCGATGGGATGGGGAACAATCCTTTACCTTGCAGCTATCACAGGTATCAACGGAGAACTCTACGAGGCAGCGATGATTGACGGAGCTAACCGTTGGAAGAGAATGTGGCATATCACACTTCCGGGAATCAAGAGTACCGTAGTTACACTCCTTATCATGAACCTCGGACGAGTAATGGGAAGTAACCTTGAGAGACTTAAGGCATTTGAGAACTCTATGGTTAAGGACTTCCAGTATCAGCTTGCTATATATGTATATAACAAGGGACTTGGAAACAACAAGTACAGTATGGCAACAGCGGTTGGTCTGTTCCAGTCACTTGTAGGACTCGTGCTTGTTATATTATCTGACCGTATAGCTAAGAAGCTCGGCGAAGACGGATTACTGTAGGAGGTGCGGCATAATGAGTAAGAAGAAAAAAAATGTTAATGAGGCTTCTGTTTCAGCAGGCGGTACTCATGCAGTAATTAAGTTCAGAATAAGTGATTTCATAATCATGTTTGTCATAACAATCCTTTGTGCGACATGCGTACTTCCTTTCCTTCATGTGGCAGTTAAGTCAATTTCAGGAAACACCGCAGTTATGGCTAAGACGGTATACTTCTGGCCTAAGGATGTTAACTTTGACGCATACAAGAGCGTGCTTGCCGACAGCTCGATGACTTATTCAATGGGATTTTCGGCAGTGATAACACTTATATTTACCGCACTTGGTATGCTTGTATGTACTTGTGCAGCTTACCCGCTTTCAAAGAAGAGACTTAAGGGTAAGAAGTTTATCACATTCATACTTATGGTTCCGATGTACTTTAGTGCAGGTATCATTCCTTCATATCTTTTATACAAGGATTTACATGTGCTCGATACAGCGTGGGTGCTTATTTTACCACTTATATATTCACCATACAACATGCTTATCATGAAGAACTTTTTCCAGAGTACAATTCCCGACAGCTTGGAGGAATCGGCATTTCTTGACGGAGCAAGCAACTTCCAGATACTCAGCAAGATTGTTCTTCCGCTTTCAAAGCCGATACTTGCTACACTTTCACTGTTCTATGCAGTAGGACGTTGGAATTCATACGCTGATAACATGTACTATACTCGTAAGGCTGACCTTAAGATGATTCAGTATAAGCTGTATCAGCTCGTAGCTTCGGCATCTGAGGCACAGACATCCTCACTTGATACCGGTGGTGTGGTTCAGTCAACTCCTGAGGTATTAAGATCAGCGAGCATCATGTTCGTAACAATTCCTATCATTATTATTTACCCGTTCCTTCAGAAGTACTTCGTACAGGGAACAATGATCGGAGCGGTAAAGGGTTAACAGCCCACAGCTTAACAGGCGTATTATACAACAATATCTGATAGTTTCCCCGAATGACGGGGTGATATATAAACTATGTATACTTTATCTTTAAAGGAGGATTAAGTTATGAAGAAAAATACTCTTCAGAAGGCTGTTGCCACAGCACTTGTAGGTGCAATGGCAGTCAGCACATTAGCAGGATGTAGCAAGCCTGCAAATTCCGACTCAACAACAGCCGGAAACAACAACACAGAGACAACTACATCCGCAAGCAGCAACACAGAGACAACTACTGAGGCAACTAAGAATGACAGCCAGACAGTAGCAGGCATCGACGGCTGGGAGCCATTCGCTAACAAGGTTACACTTGAGATCCCTGTATACGACAGAGGCTCTTCAGGAAACGGATGCTCAGACGTTGAGAACAACTACTGGACAAAGTGGGTACAGGAGAACTTTGGTGATAAGTACAACATCGATGTTAAGTATGTTGGTATCACACGTAGTGCAGTTATGAACGATTATGCTATGTTAGCAGCAGCAGGCGACCTTCCTACAATCTGTATGGAGTACGACTATGATAAGCTTGCTACATGGCAGGCTAACGGCGATATCAAGCCTTACGATGTTGAGGAGTTCAAGCAGATAGCTCCTACATACTGGCAGCAGATGGTTGACTACGGCAACGATGCTTACACAAAGTTAGCCGGAGAGGATTACCTTGCACTTGGTTACAGACCTTACGGTAATACAACATACACATTCGTAACATTCTATCGTCAGGACTGGGTTGAGGAGGCTGGATTTGATTCATATCCTACTAACAACACAGAGCTCCTTGAGCTTTACGCTAAGCTCGTTGAGAACGGACATGCAGCTCCTCTTGGCGGAAGCAAGGTAAGCGGTGCCGGTATTGACCAGAACTACGGCTACAGAGATTACCCACAGGATGAGGAGACATGGGCTACAACAGGTGATTATCAGATTCCTGCTCTCTCAACAGAGGCTCAGAAGAGATTCCTCAAGTGGCAGAATACACTTTACAACAATGGTTACTTAAATGAGAACTACTACTTAAGAGATGCTTCTGAGGCAGAGGCAGACTTCATCAACGGCAAGGCATTTACATGGTCAGGTTATGTATCTTCAACAATGAACGTACTTAGCTCTTTCTATGATGCTAATCCGGATGGAAAGCTTGCAGTAGTTGTATCTCCTTCAGAGTGGGCACAGGATGAGACATGGGGTTCTTCTCCATCTTACAGACCTGGTACTAACTTCGGTATGATGATTGGTTTCGCTCATGACGCTACAGATGATGAGGTTAAGGCAGCTATGATGTACCTTGAGTGGTTATGCCAGCCTGAGAACCTCTTCACAATGCAGTGGGGTATTGAGGGCGTTAACTTCAACTATGACGAGAATGGTGATCCTGTAGCAGTAGCTGACCAGTCAGGTCTTGCCGAGCAGCAGGGACATAACAACAACGTAGACTACTGGTGTGCAGTAAGTGCTGTTAAGACATTAGGCAATATCGAGAAGGATATTAAGGCTGTTGCTCCACAGGGACTTCCACAGGATTTCTATGATGAACTCCTTGCTAACTACGAGGGACAGGTTGCTCTTTACAATGCAGGTTATGCTAACTCTGACTGTCTCTTCGCTACAGCTATTGAAGCAGTATCTGAGTACAACCAGACATTATATGACCTCTATACAGAGTACAGAGATCAGCTCACAATGTGTGAGCCTGATAAGTTCGATGCACTCTATGATGAGTTAAGCCAGAAGTATCTTGATGCAGGATATCAGGAAGTTATCGATGGCAGAAAAGAAGCTTTCGATGCAGGTAATACAACACGTCTCCAGTAATTTCCGGTAAATACTGATTCGTAAACAAATGCAGCCCCATGGCGTTACGCTGTGGGGCTGTATTAAAAAGAAAATATAGTTTGTGTGCTTTTTCGACCGATATTCAGGTCGTGATATAGGCGGAAAAAATACATAAATTGCCAAAAGCAGAATGGAGGATTAAATGTTAAAGCTTGAATATGATAAGAAACAGATTGAAGAGGTTATTGATAAAATAGTTAAAAAGACCATGAACATGGATTTGACATGGGATTGGCCATGCGGTGTTGCGTATTACGGAATAGGCGAGGCTTATGAAAAGACGGGAAAGAAGGAATATCTTGACCTGCTTAAGGACAGAGTGGATGAACTTATCGACCTTGGACTTCCTAAGGTATGGACAGTCAATGCGTGTGCGATGGGACACTGTCTTATCACCCTGTACAAGGCTACAGGTGATGAGAAGTATCATGAGATTCTTATGAGCAAGATTCATTATATTCAGAAGGATGCCCTGAGATTTGCTGACAATGTTCTTCAACATACGGTATCTGCTAACAATGATTTCCCTGAGCAGTGCTGGTGCGACACATTGTTCATGGCTGCATTTTTACTTTTACGTGTCGGCGTGATGGAAAAGAATCAGGAGATGATTGATGATGCTCTCAATCAGTATTACTGGCATATCAAGTATCTTCAGAACCCAAGCAGCGGATTATGGTATCACGGATATGACAATATTGCAGGCGACCACATGTCGGGAATATACTGGGGAAGAGCTAATGCATGGGCAGCATTCACCATGTCACAGGTTGGCGGAATCCTTCCTGAATGCTATCTTTACCCTAAGTTTATTGACATTGCAGGCTCACTCAACGAGCAGCTTGCGGCACTGAAGGTATACCAGACAGAGAACGGACTTTGGAGAACGGTTGTTGATGATCCGGAATCCTATGAGGAAGTTTCTGCTTCTGCAGGTATTGCGGCAGCGATGCTCACAAGAGGAAATCCGCTTCACAGCAAGTATATCAATAAGTCAATCAAGGGACTTATTGCTAACGTGAGTGAAGATGGAAAGGTTATGAACGTTTCCGGCGGAACGGCAGTTATGAGAGACAAGGAGGGCTACAGAGGAATCCCTAAGGCTTACATCCAGGGCTGGGGACAGGGACTTGCACTTGCATTTTTCTCCGAGCTTCTTGTATCGGATGACATTGAAAAGGACGGAGCACTCTAAGAGATAATATTATTGGGAGGAAAATACAATGGCAGCACAGAAAGGCGGATTCACACTTCCGGGTGAGTCGGGCTATGAGAAGCTTACACTTAAGATGGCGGAAAAGTGGGGCGCAGATGTAATAAGAGACAGTGACGGAACGGTTCTCTCCGATGAGATTCTGAATGCAGGATATGGAATATATTCTACAATATGTATTATTCGTGACCACAACGAGTGGGCTAAGAAAAATATGGATAAGCTTCAGCAGACTTTCCTTATGACGCAGCCTATTGTTGCGGATTGTGATACACTCACCGTGGAGCTTATGAAGGATTTCTTTGCTGAGCAGTTCTCAATTAACGAGACTGAGGATTCACTCAAGTACTGGCAGGTATACGACAGAACGACGGACACCCTTGTAGGAAGGGAGCATTGGAGCTATGCGGATGGCAAGGTTACAATCAAGGAAATAACTCCATGGCATAAGTATACGGTAAGCTTTATGGCATATCGTATATGGGAAGAGATTTCCATGTACAATCACACAACCAACAACTGGACAAAAGAGCATCTCATGCAGATTGATCCGAGACATGAAGCCACAAGAGAGTATATGCTTGGCTGGATGAGAAACTGGTGTGAGACGCATCCTGACACGACTGTAGTTCGTTTTACGTCAATGTTCTACAATTTTGTGTGGATATGGGGAAGCAGTGAGCGCAACAGAAATCTCTTCTCAGACTGGGGGTCCTATGATTTTACGGTGAGCCCGCTTGCACTTGATGAGTTCGCAGAGAAGTACGGCTATAGCCTTACTGCGGAGGATTTTATCAATCAGGGCAAGCTCCATGTAACACATATGGTCGGAACCAGGCAGAAGGCTGACTGGATGGCGTTTGTAAATGATTTTGTAATATGGTTTGGAAAGCAGCTTGTCGACATTGTTCATGAGTACGGCAAGAAGGCGTATGTGTTCTATGACGACAGCTGGGTGGGAATAGAACCGTACAACGGAAGATTCAAGGAGTTCGGATTTGACGGACTTATAAAGTGCGTGTTCTCCGGCTACGAGGCAAGACTCTGCTCGGGAGTTGATGTGCCTACACATGAGCTCAGACTTCATCCGTATCTTTTCCCTGTGGGACTTGGTGGAGCTCCTACATTTATGGAGGGCGGCAATCCTACACTTGATGCCAAGAAGTACTGGAACAGCGTTAGAAGAGCACTTTTGAGACAGCCTGTGGACAGAATCGGACTTGGCGGCTATCTTCACCTTGTTGAGGCGTTCCCTGATTTCTGCGACTACATAGAGAAAGTTTCCGACGAGTTCAGAACGGTCAAGTCATTCCACGCACAGGGCGCACCTCTGTCAATCAAGACCAAGGTTGCGGTGCTTCATAGCTGGGGCAAGCTTCGTTCATGGACACTTTCGGGACATTTCCACGAGACATACATGAATGACCTCATCCACATCAACGAGTCGTTGTCGGGACTTCCTGTCGATGTATCGTTCATCAGCTTTGAGGATGTGAAAGCGGGAGTTCTTAAAGATTATGATGTCGTAATCAATGCCGGATATGCGGGAAGCGCATGGAGCGGCGGCGACAACTGGAAGGATGAGGACGTTGTGTCAAAGCTCACCGAGTGGGTATACAACGGCGGAACCTTTATCGGTGTCGACGAGCCGTCAGCGGTTGCAGGCTATGATACATATTTCAGAATGGCACATGTTCTCGGAATCGATGAGGATACGGGCGCAAGAATCTGCCATGGCAAGTGGCAGTATGAGGTACAGCCTGTCGACGGACTTATGCCTGAGGGAAGCAGCATAAGAGGAAGAAGCGGACTCTATCTCACCGACGGCAATGCAAGAGTTGTTGCGGAGGCTGACGGAGCACCTGCAATGACAATCAATGACTTCGGCAAGGGCAAGGGAATCTATATGTCCCACTACAATATAAGCCTTGAGAACACAAGAATGTTGTTCAACACAATCCTTCTTGCGGGCGGAGAGGCACTTGACGGAGAGTACATAACGGACAATCCTTACACCGAGTGCGCATATTATCCTGCAAGCAACATGCTTGTAATAATAAACAACAGCGGGGAGACACAGACTGCTTCGGTTAAGACTGAGGCGGGGGTCAAGAGTGCGACGCTTGAAGCGTACGATACCGCAATTATACAGATGTAAATAAGAGCCATTATCATCATATTTAACATGCTCATGAAAGGTGAGGCTGTGCGATATGATGATGGTGGCTTTGTTTTGTTTGAAAATCTTTGACAAGAAGGAAGCTTAGTTATATATTATAAAGGTAATAAAGAAGGAGGTCTTAACATGGAAAAGGATACAAGCTGTGCATACTGCATGGAGGGCGAGTTGGTCGCTAAGTTTGGAATTAAGATTTGTGAGATGGACACCTGCAAGGTGTATTTATTTAAAGAGCAGAGTCATCCTGGAAGAGTTATTCTTGCGCACAAGAAGCATGTCGGAGATATGACGGAGCTCACAGCGGAGGAGAGAGCAGCATATTTTGAGGATATTGCCAAGGTTTCATCGGTGCTTCAGAAACTTTTCAATCCTCAGAAGATTAACTACGGTGCTTACGGAGATACCGGACATCATCTTCATTTTCACCTTGTACCTAAGTATAAGGATGAGTTTGAGTGGGGCGGTGTGTTCCTCATGAATCCTGATAAGAAGTACCTTACAGAGGAAGAGTATGCTGATATGGTGGCTAAGATTAAGGCAGAAATTGAAGCATAATATTATTATAATTGTCAATGGTGATGCGGCTTTTGCAGGCTGTGAGAGGGAGAGAGCATGTCGGATATTAAACAACAGGTAGAGGAGTGTCTTAAACAGGCGGAGGAGATTGAGCGTGCCGGAGTTATTAAGGACAAGCTTAATACCACGTTTCGCGAGAATTTAAGATATGAGTTCCTTAAGTTTCTTGTATATTTGAGTGAGGGCGACGGGTATATTGATGAAAAGGAAATTTCGTTTATCAATAATGCTCTCGGTTATAAGATGACCGAGGCACAGATGAAGTCCATCAGAATATATGATAAGCTTAACGATGATACATATACTAAGAAGGTTCCGTTTGCACTTAAGGGGTTTGTGCTTTGCGATGCGGCACGCAAGTTAGGCGATGATAAGAAGAGAGCCAATAATCTTGTCAATACGTTCCGTGCGCTCGGACAGGAGTTCATTGCGTGCAATGATGTGACCAGCGAGCAAGAGGTAAAGCTTCTCACGGATTACATGACGATAATGGAGAAGTTCCTGAAGGAATACGGACTTTATGACAGCAAGCTCTCGGTAAATACCAAGAAAGCCGAGAAGCGTTCGATTGACGAGGTGCTTGAGGAGCTTAATTCACTTGTCGGGCTCGAGGGCGTTAAGCAGGAGGTCAACAGCCTTGTTAACCTGTTGAGAATCCAGAAGCTCCGCGAGGAGAAAGGAATGAAGCAGCCGAACGTGTCGAAGCACCTTGTGTTTTCGGGAAATCCGGGTACAGGTAAGACGACGGTGGCACGAATGCTCGCCGACATCTACAATTCACTCGGAATTCTTTCGGGCGGACAGCTCGTCGAGGTTGACCGTTCGGGGCTTGTGAGCGGGTATATAGGTCAGACCGCAACCAAGGTTACGGGTGTCGTTGAGCAGGCGCTCGGAGGCATACTTTTTATCGATGAGGCTTATACGCTTACAGCGAACAAAGGAGAAGGAGATTTCGGGCAGGAGGCAGTGGATACCCTGTTGAAGGCAATGGAGGACAACAGAGACAATCTTGTTGTGATTGTTGCAGGCTATCCTGATCTGATGGATGAGTTTTTAAGCTCCAACCCGGGACTCCGTTCCAGATTCAATAAGTTCATTTTCTTTGACGATTATAATCCGGATGAACTTTACCAGATACTTATAGGAATGGCGAAGAATCAGGACTATATTTTGTCAGAGGAAGCCAAGGCAAAGGCAAAAGAATATTTTGTGCAGGCATGTGCGAACAAGACCGAGAATTTTGCCAATGCCAGAGAGGTAAGGAATTACTTTGAGAAGGCCGTTTCTAAGCAGGCGACGCGGCTTGTCAAGAACATTAGTGCCATTGATGAACAGATGCTTCTTACGATTGAGGCGGATGATCTTGAAAACTTCGTGAACGTAAGCTAGAAATTGGTGAAAAATATGTGAACTTTATGGATTTGCTTTACTTTTACAGGTGAAGTGTGATATAACTAAATAGCTGTCGCGAATAGACAGCTATTTAGTTTTTTTATTCCTGAAGGGGAAGAATTGGAGGAAATACAGTGAAAAAGAGAGTATTAGCACTTGTGCTTGCAGGAACAATGGTATTTGGCCTTACAGCCTGCAATAAGGGTGGGAAGAATGACACAACAACGGCAGCCGACGGTGAGACAACAGTAGCAGATTCAACAGCCGAGACTACAGAGGCACAGCCTGTTACACAGACAACAGAGGTTACGGATTACAGTGAGTATCTTACATTAGGTGACTACACGGGACTTGATATAGAAGTTGATGCGGCCGTAGTTACGGACGAGCAGGTTCAGAACTCTATCGATTCAATTGTGAGCTACTATAACACTAATATGGTTGAGCCTGAGCATATTACAACAGGAACGACGAAGGACGGAGATGTTATCAATCTTGATTACAGCGGTGCACTTGACGGTACGGCGTTTGAGGGCGGTACAGCTACATCCCAGACTTATACTGTAGGTTCGGGAAGATTTATCAGCGACCTTGATGAACAGCTTGCAGGACTTGAAGTCGGCAAGGAATATGAGCTTAAATGCACATTCCCTGATGATTACACCAACAATCCTGATTTAGCAGGTAAGGAGACTGTATTTACTGTTACCGTTAACTACATTGAGGGCGATAAGGATGAGTATGAGTGGGGTGACGAGTTTGTCAATCTCTACACTAACGGTGAGTACACATCAGCGGATGATTACAGAAAGTTTATTGAGACAGAGCTTATATCCAAGGCTCAGTCTGATCAGCAGACAGAGTATGAGAATGCTCTCTGGAACAAGATTATCGAGAACAGCACAATAGCATCATATCCTGAAGAGAAGTTATCGGGTATAGCAGATGACTACTACAACTACTATGTTCAGTACTTTACTTACTATGCGTCACTTTACGGTATGGATATGGCTTCATTCCTTTCGGGTATGTATAACATGACTACAGACGACCTCACAGAGGAGTGCCAGGCAATGGCTAAGCAGGAGGTCGGCTACATTATGGCAGCTTGTGAGATTTTCAAGAATCTCGGAATGACATTGACTGATGAGGAGTACAATACAAGAGCACAGGATACTGCGGCACAGAACGGATTTGACTCTGCAGCGGCATTCATTGAGCAGTATGGCGAGGAGTATGTTCGTGAGAGCTTCATCTTCGATATTGTTTCCGATTATATTGTAGAGAACAACAATATGGTAATAAATGAATAATATTCAATAGTAACTGATTGAAAATGGAACGGCGGTATATTAGAGACTTTTAATATGCCGCCGTTTGTGTTATTATGATGATGTAGTTTCGAAAAATTGTATAAGGGTTAAAGAGAAGGTTAGCATAGGAGGAGAGGGCAATGAGAGAAGCGGGCGATATTTTCAGAGAAGTTGCACAGGCGGCAGGTGATATAGTATTCAGATATGACATTATAACCGGGAAATTCATGCAGTACTCCGATAGGAGCGAGCTTGCCAAGTATGGAGCCTGGTTGTCCGATTTTGACAGCTCGATGATAAATGCCAAGATGATTTATCCTGACGATATACAGACGTTTCAGAAGCTTGCAGACAGGATTAAGAGCGGGGATGCAGGTACGATAGAAGGCTTTTTTAGAATGAGGCTTCATATCAGTTCTGACTACCGCTGGTACAGACTGATTGCAAGAACGAAGTTTGAGCAGGGAGTCCCGGTAGAAGTGTTGGGAAGAGTTGCGGATGTCCACAATTATATGACATCAAAAAGGGAACAGACGATGGGTGCTTCCGGGCATGTGATGGATATGATGGGACTTTCCGATGAAAAAGATGTCATGGATGCTTTGGAACGATACATTGCAAAACATAAGTCGGATACGATGATTGCATGCATAGTATATGATATTTCCGAATATGATAATGTTGTGTGTGAAATGAGCAGGAATAAGGAGGAAGAGTTTCTTATAAATCTTATCAGACGCATAAGAAGATGCTATCCTCATGGCACACTTGTGTGCAGAGCTGCTGCAGGACGTTTTGCCGTATTTACCGGGGCGATGGAGAACATTGCAGAGCTTGGAGATGCGGTTGCGAGAAGTGTACATGAACTGGAGGAGCTTGGAGTACAATACATGGATTACCTCAAAGGCGGAAAACTCGGTGTATATGTGGGCGTTAATTATGAAAAAAATATACGCGGTATGGGAAAAGACATATATTACAGGGCTGTGCAGTCGCTTGAACGTGCTTTTGATAATGAGAATGAAGATGTTGTTTTTTATAGGAAAGACGATGAACATTCCCGTGAGGAGGCATGTGCAAAGCAGGATGATACTATTGCTGAGAGCGTTATAGACTTAATACAGGCAATGGAGAAAAATGCGGAGACGACAGAGGAACTTGAAAAATATGCGTTGAATTGTATGAATACACTGCTCGAAGAAGTCGGAAAAGCATACGGTTTTGAGAGAGTAACATTGAGCGTGTGTGGAAGCGGGGAGTACGCTGAAACCGGTGAATGGTGTGGAGAAACTGTGAAAAACATTCCGAAGGGGTGTCTGCTTCATGTGAGCGGAGAACCGGATGTTATAGAAGAAAAGGTGACTTTCTGGGAACCGTACATTGTCAGTGACGTCAATTCATATCCGGATAGCAGCAGCTATGGACGAATGATAGGACTGAGTTCGGTGAGAAGTTTTGCACAGGCAGGATACGAATGTAACGATGGTGTCAGATATATAGTTTCGCTTGAGTATTATACACAGTCACATGTATGGAGCGCGGAAGAGCTGAATGCGTTCAATACAATAAAATATGCGGCGGATTTTTGCATGAAATATATTGGACGCTAGAAGAGCGGGGGAAAATAGTATGGTTACATTGCTGTCAAAAATTTTTATAAAGGATAATACCGAGGACGTCAGAAAGGCATACGGAAGTCTATGCAGCATACTGGGTATTGTACTCAATATATTGTTGTTTATAGGAAAATATGCAGTAGGATTTTTGAGCGGTTCTATAGCGATTACGGCGGATGCATTTAATAACCTGTCGGATGCGGGGTCATCATTCATAACGCTTGTCGGATTCAGATTTGCGGGAAAAAAACCTGATCCGGAGCACCCGTTTGGGCATGGGAGATTTGAGTACATATCGGGATTCGTTGTGTCCGTCATCATAATTGTCATGGGACTTGAGCTCGGGCACTCGTCGGTGGCAAAGATTATAAAACCTGAAGCTGTTGATACAAGTATTGCGTCAGTCATAGTGCTTCTTGCGTCGATTGGCGTTAAAGTGTACATGTGTATTTACAACAGGCGTGTGGGAGCCAAGATTGATTCGGCAGCTATGAAGGCGACAGCGATAGACAGCCTGAGCGATACCGTAGCGACAAGCGTGGTACTTATTTCAGTCCTGCTTTGCAGGTTCTGCAATATCAATATTGATGGTATATGCGGTGTTGCCGTAGCATGCTTTATTCTGTATGCGGGATATGATGCGGCAAAGGATACAATAAGTCCGCTGCTTGGAAAAGCACCGGATGAGAAGTTTGTAAAGGAGATAGAGAGCATAGTAATGGCACATGAACTTGTGCTTGGAGTGCATGATCTTGTTGTTCATGATTATGGTCCCGGGCGTGTGATGATTTCACTTCATGCTGAAGTTCCGGGTGACGGAGATATTTTTGAGCTGCATGAAGAGATAGACACCATTGAGAGGGAAATCAAGAGCAGATTGGGATGTGAAGCGGTCATACATATGGATCCGATTGACAGAAACAACGGTGAATTGAAGCATATCATGGCATATATGAATGAACAGATATTTAATATTGATCCGGCCATGTCGATACATGATTTTCGTATGGTCAGAGGGAGAGAGAGAACCAATCTTATATTCGATGTGGTTGTACCTTACGGTTATAAGGGCACGGAGGAGGAGCTTATAGATAAAATACAGAAGGCTGCCTCCGAGCTTGACAGCAGATACCACGTTATAGTTGATATAGACAGGGCTTATGTGAGGTAAAAGAAAATATATAAATATGTTAATGAAAAGTCATCTGCAAAGTATGTCGGCAGATGGCTTTTTTTGTCGAACGATTGGCAGTTTTACGAATGTGATTTTTGGTAAACTTAAGGTGACAAAGGGAGAGCGTAATTGATGAGAGGAGGCAGTGTATGAAGATTCATCATCCAAGAGAAAAAGAGAAATTAAGTATAAGCGGAGCGTATGTACAGGCAAAAATAATACGCAAGGAAGATAAAAAGATTTATCTGAGAATATGGAACAGCGGGACTGAACCGGCGTATAATGTCAACTTTTATATACCGAAAGGGCACAGGATATGCATACTGAAAAGTCGTCTTGACTATCAGGTATTAAACCCGGGACAGGCATTCGACGAGTATGCCGTTGCCGATGAAAAACTGCTTAAGGATGTGGAAATCGTGACATACTGGGAAGATGAAAGCAGATGCGCATATTCGATGGAGCAGACGGAGACTGCTAAAAATATTTTGAAAAAAATGTGTGTCTGCCATGTATGATTACGCTTGTGTTGTACATACTATTGTCGTGGCGGAGGAAGTAATTCTTCCGTAATAAATAAGTGAAGTGAGGTCAATTATGAGCGAAAATTACAGCGAGCAGAACAAATCTTATAATTATGGCGGAGAGCAGAGTAAGTCCTCGAACAAGAACCAGAATAAGTCCGAGAACAAGAATCAGAATAAGTCAACCAACAAGAGCGAGAATAAGACAGAGAACTGCCACGATGGAGGACAGGGTAAGTAGTCAGACGGTAAAGCCATAGAAAATTGCCGGCCGGAAGGCGGAGAGGACAGGGCGTGTATCAACATACCCTGTCCTTTGCTGTGTATGTCAGCTACAGAAGCAGAACGCCCGCTGATGTCAATACCGCGAGGAAAATCAGGTTGTATATTGTGAATATAAGTACATAGCGGCCTTTTCTTGCATCTGTGCAGGCACAGTAGCCGCGATATGAAATGATGCTTGCCAATGAAGCAATCAGTGTCCCGAGTCCGCCGATATTAACACCGTAGAGCAAAGGAACGCAATTGTCCGTGAAACCTGACAGAAGTATTGCGGCAGGCACATTGCTTATAACCTGCGAGAAAGCTATGCCGAGAAGCATTTCACGTCCTGAAATCAGACTGTTCATTAAGGATGAGACGGCGGGAATGCGCTCCATATTGCCTATAAATATAAAAAAACACGCGAATGTCAAGAGCAGATAATAATCAATTTTTTTAAATAATGTTCTGTCACATAGCAGTATTGCGGCAATGACAATGCCGAGCATTATAGGATAATCAATAATGCGGACTACACATGCCGTGCATACAAAAAACAGAAGAATGTATATTACAGGTCTGAAGCCTCCGGATATACGGTTATCGGATGTGGCGGTATGCCCTGAGAGCGACGTGTTTTTTAAAAGCAATACGCCTATGAACAGGAGTATTGCCGATATGGCGGACAAGGGCAGCATGCGCAATATAAATTCCCGGAAGGTGATGTGAAACGTGGAGTACAGATACAGATTCTGCGGATTCCCCACCGGAGTGAGCATACTGCCAAGGTTGGCGGCTATTGTCTGCAAAGTGATTATTGGTATCATAAGGCTTGTCTGTTCTGTAAGTGTCAGCATCATAACCGCAAACGGCACGAATGTGATTAAAGCGACATCATTGGTTATGAACATTGAACTGAAAAAACATAGAAAGACAAGTATAAGTGCAAGGCTGCGGGTACTTTTGGCGTGTTTCAGCAGACGTGAGCCGAGAGCAGCGAACATGCCGACCTCCTTAAACGCCGCTACGACAAGCATCAGACAGAAAAGCAGTGCGATAACTCTGTAATCTATGTATCCGGCATATTCGGCATCCGGGTGAACGAAAAAAGAGGATATAATTGCAAGAATGGCTGCAGCCGACAGTACGGTTTCATTTTTGACAAAAGAGATGAAATTTTTCAAGCTGCTCAATCCTCCTCAATTACATGGATTTCGAAGTAGTCGAAGTCTATATGCTCGACAAAACTGTCCTGCGTAAATCGTGTCCTGCTGTGCTTCTTAAAATCATTGATATTGATGTCAAGCCATATCGGCGTCTGAAGGTCGAATGCGTGACACACCTCGTCAAGTG
>UQZF01000028.1 GCA_900545455.1 uncultured Eubacteriales bacterium | reverse complement strand
CCTGTTAAGAACGTGGATATGTGGAAACGGATGTTAGAAGTGATGCAGCCGCACGAAGTTCGGTTTGTATGGGTAAAAGGACATGACGGACATCCGCAGAACGAACGCTGTGACACTTTGGCAACCACGGCAGCCGATGGAAGCGGACTTTTAGACGATGTGGAATTGGAAAGTGGAAAAAATGAGCAATTAGGTCTGGGTGACATCTTGAAATAAGATTTTGCCTATGATATGATAAAACATAGTGTTTTATAGAAGATGGAGGAAATAATATGGCATTTTTAGCAAGTTTTCTGCAGTATTTTATTAAATTCGTTGTATTTGTAATTCTTGCAGTTGCCGGTGTGTTTGCCGGAAAAAAATGGAGAATGAGCAAGGATGCAAAATCAGAAGCAAACGAGAAATAGATTTTGGAGGAACAGATCGTGAAGAAGTATGGTGTAAATGAGCTCCGAAGAATGTATCTGGAGTTTTTTGAGAGTAAGGGACATTTAGTAATGAACAGCTTTTCGCTGGTTCCGCATAATGATAACAGTTTACTGTTGATCAATGCGGGAATGGCACCGTTAAAGCCTTATTTTACAGGACAGGAGATTCCACCGAGAAGAAGAGTCACCACTTGTCAGAAGTGTATCAGAACAGGTGATATTGAGAATGTAGGTAAAACTGCCAGACATCTTACTTTTTTTGAGATGCTCGGCAACTTTTCGTTTGGTGATTATTTTAAGAGAGAGGCAATTAACTGGTCATGGGAATTCCTTACCAAGGTTATAGGTCTTGACCCGGACAGACTTTATCCTTCAATTTATGCGGATGACGATGAGGCATTCAATATATGGAACAAGGAAGTTGGTGTTCCGGCTGAGAAGATTACACGTTTCTACCGCGATGAGAACGGTGACTGCGATAACTTCTGGGAGCACGGTGCAGGTCCTTGCGGTCCTTGCTCAGAGATTTACTACGACAGAGGACTCAAGTACGGCTGCGGCAAGCCTGACTGTAAGGTAGGCTGTGACTGCGACCGCTTCATGGAGGTATGGAACAACGTATTCACACAGTTCGAGAGCGACGGACATCACAATTACACAGAGCTTAAGCAGAAGAACATCGATACCGGTATGGGACTTGAGAGACTTGCCGTTGTTGTACAGGATGTAGACACGGTATTCGATATTGATACAATGAAGGCTATCAGAGACAAGATATGCGAGATAGCAGGCGTAGAGTATGAGACTGATGCGGACAAGGACGTATCAATCAGACTTATAACAGACCATATCCGTTCGGTTACATTTATGATCTCGGACGGTATCATTCCTTCCAACGAGGGTAGAGGTTATGTACTCAGACGACTTTTAAGAAGAGCCGCAAGACACGGCAGACTTTTAGGCATAGAAGGACTTTTCCTTGCAAAGCTTGCAAAGACCGTTATCGACGAGTCAAAGGACGGATATCCTGAGCTTGCAGAGAAGGAGGAGTACATCTTAAAGGTTCTCACAACTGAGGAGGAGAAGTTCAACAAGACAATCGACCAGGGACTTGCAATCCTCGCAGACATGGAGGAGGAGCTTGTAAAGTCGGGCTCTAAGACATTGTCGGGAGAGAACGTATTCAAGCTCTATGACACATACGGATTCCCTGTGGATTTAACTACGGAGATTCTTGAAGAGAAGGGCTTCTCGGTTGATGAGGAAGGTTTCAAGAAGGCTATGGAGGTTCAGAAGCAGACAGCGAGAAATGCGAGAACCGAGACTAACTATATGGGAGCCGATGCAACCGTATATGACCTTATCGATACATCAATCACATCCAAGTTCGTAGGCTACGACAGCCTTGTTCATGATTCGGTTATATCTGTCCTTACAACCGATACAATGCTTGTAGATGAGCTTGTTGAGGGTACTGAAGGAACAATCATAGTTGACGAGACACCGTTCTATGCGACGATGGGTGGTCAGACGGCAGATGTCGGAGCGATAACCACTGCTGACGGAGCAAGCTTTAACGTAGTTGATACCATTAAGCTCAAGGGCGGAAGAATCGGACATGTCGGTGTTGTTGAGTGCGGAACCTTCCGTGTGGGCGGTAAGGTGACACTCAGCGTAGATGCAGCTAAGAGAGCAGCAACAGCTAAGAACCACAGTGCAACACATCTTTTACAGGAGGCGCTTCGTGTCGTTCTCGGAACACATGTTGAGCAGGCTGGTTCACTTGTAACACCTGACAGACTTCGTTTTGACTTCACTCATTTCTCAGCGATGACTCAGGAGGAGCTTGACAGAGTTGAGGCTATTGTAAATGAGAAGATAGCAGAGAATCTTGACGTTGTGACACAGGTCATGAACATTGAGGACGCTAAAAAGACTGGTGCGAAGGCACTTTTCGGTGAGAAGTACGGCGATACTGTAAGAGTAGTTTCCATGGGTGATTTCTCCAAGGAGTTCTGCGGCGGTACACATGTTGCCAACACAGGCGTTATCACAGCATTTAAGATTGTATCCGAGTCAGGAATCGCAGCAGGTGTCAGAAGAATTGAGGCACTTACGGGCGACGGTCTGTTCGCATACTATAAGGATATTGAGAAGCAGCTCAGTGAAGCTGCAAAGCTTCTTAAGTGTATTCCTGCTGCCGTTAATGAGAAGATTGCACATCTTCAGGCAGAGGTTAAGGCACTTACATCTGAGAACGAGTCACTCAAGGCAAAGGCAGCCAACGATGCACTCGGAAATGTAATGGACAATGTTGTCGATGTCAAGGGAATGAAGTTCCTCGGCGTCAAGGTTGCAGACGTTGACATGAACGAGCTTCGTAATCTCGGAGACTCACTCAAGGAGAAGCTCGGGACAGGCGTTGTTGTTCTTGCTTCCTCACAGGGCTCTGACAAGGTTAACCTTATTGTGACAGCAACGGATGATGCCGTTAAGAAGGGTGTTCATGCAGGAAATATCATCAAGGCATGTGCTGCAATGGTAGGCGGCGGCGGTGGCGGACGTCCTAACATGGCACAGGCAGGCGGAAAGAATCCTGCCGGCATTGATGCTGCTTTAGAGCAGGCTAAGAAAACTCTTGAGGAGCAGCTCTAAAAAGCAGATTAGCGATGTGAGACACATACAAAAAAATGTTTTTGTACAGAATAAAATAATAAAAAAGGGTTGACGTACGGGTTTTTTATGATATAATGTCTAATGTGCGTAAAAACCCAAACAGTTGATGCACAATTTACAACTGGAGGGAGGTCAGGTGTGAGCTATGTCAAATGTAATCGTTAAAGAGAATGAGTCTTTAGATAGTGCATTACGCAGATTCAAGAGAAACTGTGCTAAGGCAGGTATCCAGCAGGAGATTCGCAAGAGAGAGCATTACGAGAAGCCTAGCGTTAAGCGTAAGAAGAAGTCAGAGGCTGCTAGAAAGCGTAAGTTCAACTAATAATTGTATATCCATTTTATAATGGTACGACAAGTGTATTTTATGACAGACGTGTTATGCGTCTGTCATATTTTTTTGCAAAATTTCATATATATATGTAAGAATTTGCCGGAGTAAACAAAGGGAAGATACATGAAAAAGGAGCTTTTAGAGGCTATGTTTATTCCGCGTGATGCGGTGTTTAAGGAATATAATCTTACTGCCGTAGGGAGCAGACAGCTCTTTGTGGAGGGCTTTGAGGCAATCAAGGAGCTGAGCCCCGAGATACTGAGGCTGCGCGTAAAGGAGGGCTTCATAGTCGTTGCCGGGGAGAGACTTCATGTCGAATACTTCGGCGACGGTGAGATTATGATTAAGGGGAGAATCAATTCTATACAGCTTAAATAGCGTTTGGAGATGGAGAGAATATGGGTATATTGTGGTTCAGAGGCTATACCGTATTGGAGATAGAGTCGCTCTGTGCAGAGCGATTTTTTAATTTGTGTGCCAACAGGGGAATTCGGATTCATAAGCTGTATCCAGAAAAGGATAAATGTATATTCGCTACGTCAATAGACGATTATTATAAGCTGAGACCGATCGCCCAAAAGACCAAGCCGCATATAAGAATAAGAAAAAAAACAGGTCTGCCCTTTGTGGCAGGCAGGGTGTTAAAGCATCAGTTTTTCATAGCAGGAATCATCCTTTTTGCCGTGGTGATTATGATTCTCGGGCGTTTTGTGTGGAATATAAGGATTGACGGCAACTACATGAACTCGGACGACACAATGTACAGGTATCTGAAGGAGAACGACATAACCTACGGGACGAGAATAAGCGCGATAGACTGCGAACGGCTAGAGGCGCAGATAAGGCGCGATTTTGACAATATAATATGGGTGTCGGTCGCGGTGCACGGGACGTCGCTCGACGTTGATGTGCGCGAGAATCAGGACGAGACGGACTACGGAAGGGTGACGGAATCCATGATAAAAACACCGTCGGATATTGTATCGCTCTACGACGGCGTCGTGTACAGTGTGGTAGCAAGGAACGGAACTCCTGCCGTCAAGAAGGCGGATGTCGTGAAAAAGGGGGATGTCCTGATAAGCGGAACGGTTGTGACGCTTGACGAGTCCTACCAGCCGATAAAGGAGGAATATGTCTATGCGGACGGGGATGTGAGCCTGCTTGTAGAATTTAAATACAGTGATGTTCTTGACCGAAAATACATAAAAAAGGAATACACGGGACACAGCTATAAGAGCGTCGGTATAAGGGCGTTTAACTTTACCGTGCCGTTTAACATGTACCGTGAAAAATATGAGCTTTGTGAGGCTGTGACTAGCAGCAGCAATTTTTGTCTTTATCAGGACTTCTATCTGCCGTTTGGAGCCGACACGACGGTTCACAGGGAGTACACTCTGAGCGATTCGTTTTACACGGATGAGGAGATGGAAAATATTCTTGAACAAAATTTCGCATACTATTTGCAAAAAATAGAGGAAAAGGGTATTCAAATTATAGAAAATAATGTTACAATAACTATTAATGATGAACAAGCGCAGATGTCGGGTTCAGTCTATGTGATTGAGTCCGAATGCGGCAGGGAGGAAATAAAGCTTGAGTATAATTGAAAAGGTTTTGGATATTCCGGCAGAGCACAGCAGCAATATTTTCGGGAGCTGTGATGCCTATGTCAAAAAGATAGAGAGAACGCTGAAGGTCACGATAATAGCGAGGGACAGCGAGATTAAGCTTGTGGGAGCGGAGGGAGCCGTGAACAGGGCGGCATCGGTATTTGAACAGCTTTTGGGGCTTGCAAGACGCGGAAACACAATTACCGAGCAGAACGTCGATTATGCGATAAGCCTTGCATTTGAGGATAAGGCGGAGGCGTTATCGGAGCTTGACGCCGACGTGATTGCAAGAACGGTGCTCGGAAAGCCTATCAAGCCTAAGACCATCGGTCAGAAGGAATATGTTGATGCCATCAAGAAGAGGATGATAGTGTTCGGCGTGGGACCTGCCGGAACGGGTAAGACCTACCTTGCGATGGCTATGGCGATAAATGCCTTTAAGAACAATGAGGTGAACAGGATAATCCTCACGCGACCTGCGATTGAGGCGGGCGAGAAGTTAGGCTTCCTTCCGGGTGATATGCAGAGCAAGGTCGATCCTTACCTTAGACCTCTCTATGACGCGCTGTACCAGATTATGGGTGCGGAGAGTTTCCTTCACAACATGGAGAAGGGACTTATAGAGGTCGCACCGCTCGCGTATATGCGAGGAAGAACCCTCGACAATGCGTTTATCATTCTTGACGAGGCGCAGAACACTACACCTGCGCAGATGAAGATGTTCCTCACAAGAATAGGCTTCGGCTCGAAGGTCGTCATAACGGGAGATCTGACGCAGAAGGATCTTCCGCATGATCAGACGAGCGGACTTGACACGGCACTCAAGGTGCTTAAAAACGTCGAGGAGATTGCAATATGCCGTCTCACAAGCTCGGATGTCGTCCGTCATCCGCTTGTTCAGAAGATTGTGAAGGCATACGATGATTACGAGAATCGTAAAAAATAAATACATGGAGGTTATGCTATGACGATTACGATTGAAGAGGAGACAAAGGTCGATTTTGACTTTGATTACAAGAAGGTTATAGAGGATGTCATAAATCAGGCAATGGATTATAAGGCGTGCCCGTATGAGGCGGAGGTCAGTGTGACGCTCACAGACAATGATTCGATACATTCAATCAACAAGCAGTTCAGAAACATCGACAATCCGACGGACGTGCTTTCTTTTCCACTTGTCGACTATGAGGAGGCGGGAGAGTTCGATTTCCTTGAGGAGAGGGATGACTGCTTCAATCCTGAGAGTGGAGAACTCATGCTCGGTGATATTGTCATATCGGTCGAGAAAGTGTATGAACAGGCTGAGAAGTACGGACATTCGCCGAAAAGAGAGCTTGCGTTCCTCACGGCACACAGCATGCTTCACCTGTTCGGCTATGACCACATGACGCCCGAGGAGGCAGCGGTCATGGAGAAGGGGCAGGAGGAGATTCTTGCCAATATAGGAATAACAAGAGATTAAAAAATTAATTAGGAGAATTTTATGACAGAGAGAGAATTACTTATAAATAAAGCTAAGGAATATATGAATAATGCATACACACCATATTCCAAGTTCAATGTGGGAGCCGCAATTCTCACGGACGACGGAAGAGTTTTCGGCGGCTGCAATATCGAGAACTCGTCCTACGGCGCGGCTATATGTGCGGAGAGAACGGCTGCCGTAAAGGCAGTATCCGAGGGGGCAAAGCATTTCAAGGCAATAGCGGTTGTGTGTTCGACAGGTGAATATGCATATCCTTGCGGAATATGCCGCCAGTTCGTCGGAGAATTCATGGACAGGGACGGAATGCTCTACTTGGAGGATAAGAATGAGGGAGAACTTTCGATACCGTTCTTTGACTCGATACCATATTTTTTTACGGGTGACAGAATAAAATAGTGATTTTGAGCAGACAATATACAAAAAAGTAATTATATTTCGCAGAAAGGATGTGCAGAATGCGAAAATTGTATATTATCTGCTTTGTTACTCTTACGACTTTATTTATAACCTGTTACTGCATAGGATACTATGCGATTGTAAAAGGCAGACGAGATGTTGAACCGGCAAGGGATTACTATGAGGTGAGGCAGGTCGGGGCTGCTGACGAAGCGGTTGTCAAGCGTGACACTGAGATTGTTGTCGAGGAATATGATATAAATGCCCATACTACGGAAAGTTACACGATTGTCCCGACCATAGATATATTGGGGCTTAACAGAAACGCTTATTCCGAACGTGTGAGACGCTACATGGAAAATCCCGGTGACGAAGATTTGCAAAGAGGCATAAGTTCAATAACAGTGCTTGAATTTTCCTCGGAGAGAATCGTCATAAGAAAGAGCTACGATGTCCCGACTTACAGCACGACGGAGAATTTTATACTATATGCGCTTGACGGGCGCGTAGTGGTGTACTATGAGGATTTTGTGACCATATATGACTACACGGATATTGACATTACCGACCTGCCTATCGATTTGCAGAGGGAGATATATGTCGGCAAGCAGGTGAAGGATTTGGAAGAATTATACGAATTTTTGGAGGACCACACTTCTTGAAATATGATGTTGTTGTGATTGGAGCCGGAGCCTCCGGCATGATGGCTGCCATTCAGGCGGCAAAGAACGGAAAGAAAACCGCAGTTTTGGAGGTACTTGCAAGACCGGGCAAAAAGATACTCGTCACGGGAAACGGCAAGTGCAATCTGACCAACTACAGGCTTGATGCGGACTGCTATCACACGGACAGCGGCGATGTAAAAGACATAATGAGGGTGATTAACCTATTTGATGCGAGAGCGGTAACGGATTTCTTCCGTGCCGAGGGAATGCTCGTGCGCGAACGTGACGGATATGTGTACCCGTACAGCGAGCAGGCGGCATCGGTGTCGGACTGCCTTAGAAACTGCCTTGAAAAATATGGAGTTGAGCTGATTTGCGGCTGTGATATAGCATCCGTCAAAAAAAACGGGGACGAATTTGTCATCAATGGAAGCGTTAGGGATGTCGAGGTGGAGAATAAAAGAGCCGAGGCAAAGAAGGAAGGCAACAAAAAGAAAGCCAAGGCGCTTGCGGACATTGAGGTCATGCCTGCGCGAAGGCTATCGTGCGCCGCGTATAGGCTTATCGTGGCGACGGGGTCGGCTGCAGGCGGCGTATGCGACCAGGGAATGTCAGGCAAAAATGATAAGCATGGCGAATCTAATTGTGTGTTGGGCTATAACATTGCGCGTGAGTTCGGGCATCATATTGTAAAACCGCTTCCGGCACTTGTCGCGTTAGGGTGTGAAGAAAGTTTTTTTAAGGAAATTTCAGGTGTGAGAGCTAAGGGAAATATAAGGCTTTTGATAGATGGAAAATGCGTGGCTTTCGATAGGGGAGAGATTCAACTTACGGATAACGGTATATCCGGAATACCCGTATTCCAGATAAGCCGTTATGCTGTGTCTGCCCTTGATGCCGGAAATAAAAGCATTCAGGCGGAGTTGGATTTTGTGCCGGAATATGATGATAAGGAACTGGCAGCTTACATAGAGGGTATCAATGATGAAAGTATACTCACAGGTCTTGTAAACAGAAAACTTATGTCGCTTTTCATTAAGCTGTCAGGCGGGCGCATGTCTGCAATTGTGAAAATGCTTAAGCATTTTACGGTGAAGGTTGTCAGTTCAAAGGGCACAGCTTCCGCACAGGTGTGCAGCGGAGGCGTGAGACTCGACGAGGTTGACATGGAGACTATGGAATCAAGGCTCTGTCAAGGATTGTATTTTTGCGGTGAAATACTTGACGTGGATGGATGTTGTGGCGGATATAATCTGCAGTGGGCGTGGAGCAGCGGCTATTCGGCAGGAAAGTTTTGAACCAAAATGTTATGTAATAATTAAATTTATTAAGCAAAAATTACATAGATAAAGAAATTATTAAACATTAGCACTCACTATTGACAAGTGCTAATAACAGGTGTATAACGTACTCAGAACAAGGGAAGAGAAAAGAAATGATAAATCTTTCGCCTGTTGAATATGAATTATGACATCAAAGCTTTAGAGAGAAGAAAGGATGATGACTTATGTTGATGCCTAGTATTTTTGGAGCTAACAATATGTTTGATGATTTATTTGATGATGATTTCTTTGGAGGAAGAGAGCTTGATAAGGCTCAGAAGAAACTTTACGGTCACAGAGCTAAGAATGTGATGAACACAGATATCAAGGAGACCGATGATGGCTATGAGCTTGAGATGGATCTTCCGGGATTTAAGAAGGAAGAGGTTACTGTAGAGCTTGATAACGGTTATATAACTATCAGGGCTTCAAAGGGGCTTGATAAAGATGAGAAGACTAAGGAAGGCAGATACATCCGCAAGGAGCGTTACGCCGGTTCGTGTGAGAGAAGCTTCTATGTAGGTGAAGCTGTAACCCAGGATGATATTAAGGCAAGCTTCAGACATGGTATTTTGAGACTTGATATTCCTAAGAAGGAAGTAAAGAAGGTCGAGAATAACAAGTATATAGCTATTGAGGATTAAGCTCATTTGGCGTATGCTTGACAGGCTTAGGTGAATAAAAGCAGCGGGTATTCGGTGACAAACCGGGTACCCGCTGCTTTTTTCGGTTGAGAAAAATTTGAAAAATAATAGATTTAGCCGTTTCTTTCGGTTATAATACAGGTTAGGATTATGCAACAGACTAATGTAGGTTCTGTTTATGCAACCGAATGAAATGGAGAATTAAGATTATGTTCCGAAAGATGAGAAGATTTAAACAGGAATTAACCAACGATGAATGTGTGAGAATACTTAAAGAACAGCCAAGAGGTGTTATGTCGCTTATCGGCGATGACGGTTATCCTTACGGAATCCCGATTGATTACTGGTACAGCGAAAATGATAATAAGCTGTATTTTCACGGAGCCGGAGAAGGGCACAAGATGGATGCAATCAAAAAATGTGATAAGGCTTCATTCTGTGTGTATAATGAGGGCTACAGAAAAGACGGCGAATGGGCACTCAATATAAGCAGTGTCATTGCGTTCGGAAGAATGAGCATTGTTGAGGACAGGGATAAGATTATTGAGATATGTACGAACCTGTGCCTTAAATTCACGGATGATAAAGAGTATATAGAACAGGAAATAAGATGTTCCGGCAGCAGGGTGTGCTGCCTTGCGATGAGCGTTGAACACATGACGGGAAAGCTTGTCAATGAATCATAAAACGGAGGATACGATGAAAAAGTACGGTTCAAAAAATAAAAAGACTTCACCGAAGAACAATTCCAAGACGGGCGCTAAATCTACCGTAAAACACAGTGAGGGCAGCTTTTTGTATTTAATTCCGAATGACATAAGAGCAGGGCAGCTTCATGACGGACTTGATTTTCTGAATGAAAAGCAGCTTGAGGTGTGGACGGAGATTAATCTTTTGGAGGTGACTACGGACGAGGGAACAGTGACCTTCGAGGACATGAAGGACAATCTGCGTGGTGAGGACTCCGACGTGCTTGACGGAATGGGAATTAAGAAGGTATATGCCGTTGACTATTATCTGTCTGATAAGGGCGTGCTTCGCAAGGTTATGGAGACCTTGACCTCGAAATTTGGCGGAAAAATAGGCTCTGACACCGAGGATTTCCAGCCGTTTATCAAGGTAAAAGAACTCTAGGTCGGAAAAAGTTTTGTATTTACCAAATTTATGGTCGGAAAAAATGTATTAAAAATATTTGCATAGCCACGAAAAAATGTGGTATATTTTTAAAATTAAAATGAGGTGAAAGGACAACAGCTTTGATTAGAATAAACCAGTTAAAAATCTCTCCTGAGGTTTCGCTTGATGCGGCACAGCTTGACTCTGCGCTCAAGGGGAAAATCTCAAAAGCTCTGAGGTTTAAAGGAGAGAGCTTTTCGTATAAAATTGTCAAAAAATCCGTGGATTCAAGGCATAAGCCCGATATTTTCATCGTGTATTCGGTTGATGTAGCGGTGTGCGATGCTTCGGGAAGGGCGCTTGATGGCTCTGCCGAGGAGAAACTGATTAAGAAAGTTAACAATAACAATATTATGTTAAGTAAAACCGTAAAATACGCGGAGCCGAAGCCGATAAGGAGCAGGGACGGAAGGAGACCTGTCGTTGTCGGCTTTGGTCCCGCGGGGATGTTTTGCGCACTCATGCTTGCAAGGACAGGCTTCAGACCGATAGTTATTGAGCGCGGTGAGGCTGTCGAGGACAGAATGAAGTCGGTAAATGATTTCTGGAACGGTGGAAAGCTTAACACGGAGTCGAATGCGCAGTTCGGCGAGGGCGGTGCGGGAACCTTTTCGGACGGAAAGCTCAACACACAGGTAAAGGAAGTGTATGGACGTATAAGCAAGGTGCTTGAAATTTTTGTTGAGCACGGAGCAGATGAGAGCATAACATACGATGCGAAGCCGCATATCGGCACGGACAGACTTGTCGACATTGTGCGAAGCATCAGAAAAGAGATTGAGAGCCTTGGGGGCGAGGTTAGATTTAACACAAAGCTCGTCGACATAGGCATTGAGAAATATAATGATACCAACGGTGCCACCGGTAAGAAGGTCAGCAGTATTACCGTTTTGACCTCTCCCCCAAATGCAGGGCAGGAAGAAAGCAATAAGTCTGAAATCATTCCGTGTGACTGTCTGGTGCTTGCAATCGGGCACAGCGCAAGAGATACCTTCTATATGTTAAAGGATAAGCTTGCCATGGAGCAGAAGGCTTTTGCGGTCGGGCTTAGAATCGAGCATAAGCAGGAGCTCATCAACATTCATGAGTTCGGCGACGGAAGGTATAAGAATTATATGCCTGCAAGCTACAAGCTGACGCACAAGGCATCCAACGGGCGAGGTGTATATTCCTTCTGTATGTGCCCTGGCGGATATGTGGTGAACGCCTCCTCCGAGGAAGGACGGATTGCGGTGAACGGAATGAGTTATTCGGGACGTGACAGCGGGAATGCCAACTCGGCACTTATTGTCACCGTTGACGGAAATGATTTCGGCTCCGACGATGTTCTCGCGGGAATAGAATTTCAGAGAAAGCTTGAGAAGAAGGCTTTTGAGCTCGGCGACGGAAGAATTCCGGTTCAGCGCTTCGGGGATTTTAAGGATAACAGGAGTACAAGTGAACAGGCACTAATGGACAACAGCGTGAAGCCGTGCATCAAGGGAGCTTATAAGGCGGCTAATCTCAGGGAGCTTCTCCCCGGCGCACTGTGCGATGCGCTGGTCGAGGGTGTGACGAGCTTTGACAGGCAGATTCCCGGGTATGCAAGCCCTGATGCCGTTTTTGCGGGAGTTGAGTCGAGAACATCATCGCCTGTGCGGATTAACAGGGATGAGAAGCTGCAGGCACTTGGAATTGACGGGATATATCCGTGTGGCGAGGGCGCAGGGTACGCGGGCGGCATAACATCCGCGGCGGTCGACGGCATCAAGGTGTACGAGCCGATAGTGCGCGGCTGATCTATTTTAAGAAAAATGATGCAAATTTTTAAAAAGTATGTTATAATATAACGATTTACATTTCAGGATAAGGAGTGCGGCATGGAAAGACGGGATAAAAACAATTATTATCTGGATATTGCAGAGGCGGTTTCACAGCGTGGAACATGCCTGAGAAAACATTATGGTGCGGTTATTGTCAAGAATGATGAGATTATCTCAACGGGATATGTTGGTGCTCCGAGAGGCAGAAAGAACTGTTCAGACCTTAATTACTGTATAAGACAGAAGCTTTCGATACCGAGGGGTGAGCGCTACGAGATGTGCAGAAGCGTTCACGCCGAGGCGAATGCGATTATAAGTGCGTCGAGGGAATCGATGCTCGGAAGCACGATATATCTTGTCGGAATCGACATGGAGAAGGGCGGTTACGTCGAGAACGGCAACTGTTGCTCTATGTGCAAGAGGATGATATTAAATGCCGGAATCGCAACGGTCATAATCCGCGACGACAAGGAGAATTTCCGCGTGATAGATACAAAGGACTGGATTGATGAGGACGACAGCCTTTCGGGAGATTTCGGTTATTAATAGGAAGATTGTTCATGAATGGAAAAGGACAGTGGCGACATGGATGCAGGCTTTGACAAAAAAGAGATAAGAAAGAGAATGAGAGAGCTTCGCGGGAGTATGACACGCGAGGATATGTTTTCAAAATCCTCTCTCATATTTGAGCAGCTTATAACCGTGCCCGAGTACAAAAGGGCTGAGAAAATATTTACATACGTCAGCATGGACAACGAGGTTGACACAATAATGCTCATAGATTACAGCCTGAGTATGGATAAGCGTGTCTTTGTACCCAAGGTGGTCGGAAAGGATATGCTGTTCTACGAGATAAGCGATATTTCTGAGCTAAGCCCCGGGTACTATGGGATATATGAGCCCGATATTGACGGCAAAGAGCCTGACTATTCGAGAGCGGGCTTCATGTGTATGCCGGGTGTAGCGTTTGACAGGGAATACAACAGGATTGGTTACGGCGGTGGCTTCTATGACAGGTATCTGTCGTGTGAAAATAAGTTCTACAAGGTGGCTTTGGCTTACGAGTACCAGCTTGTGGAGCACATTCAGGCGGAGATAGGCGATGTGAAGCCTGACATGATAGTCACTGAGGAGAATATTTACAGGAAGCTTGATTATTAGCGGAAAGGATTGGACGAATATGGCAGATATACTTACAATGGGAAAGAATGCGCGTCTCGCCTCGAGAAGCCTTGCAAAGCTTGGTGCAACAAGGAAGAGCGAGGTTCTCCGTGCGGTTGCGGAGGCTGTTAAGGACAACGCGGAATATATTCTGGCTGAGAATCTCAAGGATGTTGAGCAGGGCAGGGCTGACGGCATGAAGAGCGGACTGCTTGACAGGCTCACGCTTACAAAAGCAAGAATTGACGGTATGGCTGACGGAATATGTCAGGTAGCGGCACTTGATGACCCGATAGGTGAGGTACTTTCAATGAAAAAGAGACCAAACGGTCTGCTCATCGGCAAGAAGAGGGTTCCGATAGGAGTTATAGCTGTCATATATGAGTCAAGACCTAATGTGACGCTTGATACATTCGGCCTGTGTTTTAAGACGGGAAATGCCGTTATATTAAAGGGCGGAAGCGACGCAATCAACTCCAACATTGCCATTGCGTCCGTGATAAGGAAAGCTTTGAGAGAGTGCATGGTCGATGAGAACGCTATGCAGTTAATAGATTCAACCGACAGGGAGTGCGTGAAAGAGCTTCTCACGATGAATGAGTATGTGGATGTTGTCATTCCGCGCGGCGGAAAGGGACTTATACAGTTCGTCATCAAAAATTCGACCGTTCCGGTTATCGAGACGGGTACGGGAAACTGCCATGTTTTTGTCGATGAGAGCGCTGATTTTGACATGGCACTCAATATAATTGAGAATGCAAAGACACAGAGGGTTGGCGTTTGCAATGCCTGTGAGTCCCTTGTCGTGCACAAAAATATTGCGAGAGAGTTCATACCGAAGCTCGTCCACATGTTAAAGGAACACAATGTTGAAATCAGAGGCGATGAGTTCTCATGCTTTATTGATCCGTACATTGTTCCTGCGACCGAGGAGGACTATGCGACGGAATATCTCGACTATATAATTTCCATAAAGACGGTTGATTCGCTCGATGAGGCGATAGACCACATAAATGCGAACAATACAGGGCATTCTGAGACAATCGTGACAAACAATTACGAGAACTCGCAGAGATTTCTCGATGAGATTGATGCCGCATGTGTGTATGTCAACGCGTCGACGAGATTTACGGACGGCAACGAGTTCGGCTTCGGTGCGGAGATAGGTATAAGCACGCAGAAGCTTCACGCGAGAGGCCCTATGGGAATCAATGAGCTTACGACCACAAAGTATATAATATACGGCGACGGTCAGATAAGAAAGTAAATAAGAATGTTTAACGGATAAAGGAGTTTTATGAACAACACAGAGTATATCAACAACAATATGGAGAATATCGAGGAGCTGCTTCCAAAGACGGAGCCTGAGAGACAGCGCGCGTACATGGAGCTTTTAAAGAAGTATTTCGCGGACAAGTCGGAAAAGCTTGGCAGAAAACTGACTATGAATGTCCGCACGTTCGGCTGTCAGATGAATGCTCGCGACTCTGAGAAGCTTTCAGGCATACTCAAGGAAATAGGATTTGAGGAGATTGATTCCGAGAATGCCGATTTTGTTATCTACAACACCTGCACGGTCAGAGAGAACGCCAACAACAAGGTGTACGGACATCTTGGAGTACTTAGCAACTACAAAAAGAAGAATCCGCACATGATGATTGCGCTCTGCGGATGCATGATGCAGGAACCGCAGGTTGTGGAGAAACTTAAAGAGTCGTACAGATTTATCGATATTATCTTCGGAACACACAACCTATACAGACTTGCGGAGCTCATTTACAACAGAATCGACACGGGAAAGATGGTTGTCGAGGTGTTAAAGGACAGCAGCGAGATTGTCGAGGAGCTGCCTGTTGACAGAAAGTATCCGTTCAAGTCGGGAGTAAATATAATGTTCGGCTGCAACAATTTTTGCAGCTATTGTATCGTGCCTTATGTCCGCGGAAGGGAAAAGAGCAGGGAACCGAAGGATATTATATGTGAGATTGAGAAGCTTGTGGCTGACGGTGTCAAGGAGGTTATGCTTCTAGGACAGAACGTCAACTCTTACGGCAAGAACCTTGAAAATCCTGTGAGCTTTGCCGAGCTTTTGAGGATGGTCGAGGAGATAGACGGGCTTGAGAGAATCAGATTTATGACCTCGCACCCGAAGGATTTGTCCGACGAGCTCATAGACGTGATGGCGCACTCGACGAAGATATGCAGACATTTCCACCTTCCGCTTCAGTCGGGAAGCGACAGGCTTTTAAAGATAATGAACCGCCATTACACGAAGGAGAGGTATCTCTCGCTTGTCGAGAAATTAAAGACGGCGATGCCGGACATCTCGCTCACAACGGACATCATCGTGGGATTCCCGGGAGAGACAGAGGAGGATTTTCAGGAGACGCTCGATGTCGTGAGAAAGTCGGGCTACGACAGTGCCTACACCTTCATATATTCTAAGAGAACGGGAACGCCTGCTGCCGCGATGGAGGACCAGATTGACGAGGCTGTGGTTAAGGACAGATTTGACAGACTTCTCGCAACAGTAAATGAAATATCGCATGAGCTCTCATACAGATTTGAGGGACATGACATGGATGTGCTCGTCGAGGGCATAAATGACCATGACAGCACACTTTTGACGGGAAGAATGGGCAACAATATGCTCGTGCATTTCCCGGGTGACGAATCTTTAATCGGACAGATTGTGAAGGTTCACCTTGACAAGTCAAAGGGCTTTTACTATATGGGAACAATGCTGTAATATACGGGAATTGAATTTTAACAGAAACAGGAGAAACCAAAATGCCAACATATTCACCTATGATGCAGAAGTACTTAGAGACTAAGGAGCAGTACAAGGACTGTGTACTTTTTTACAGATTAGGAGATTTTTACGAGATGTTCTTTGATGATGCCCTCATGGTGTCAAAGGAACTTGAGCTGACGCTCACGGGTAAGGACTGCGGACAGGAGGAACGCGCTCCGATGTGCGGAATCCCTTACCATGCGGCAGAAAATTATATCAACAGGCTTGTGTCTAACGGGCATAAGGTTGCAATCTGTGAGCAGGTCGAAGATCCGAAGCTTGCAAAGGGGCTTGTAAAGAGAGAGGTCATAAGGATTGTAACGCCGGGTACGAATTTTAATCCTTCCGCGCTCGAGGAGGGAAAGAACAACTACATCATGTGCGTTGTGTACATGAGCAATATGCTCGGAATATCGGTGTCGGATATAACAACAGGAGAGTATCTTGTCACGGAGGTGCACTCGGCGAGAGAGCTGTTTGATGAGATTAACAAGTTCTCACCGTCGGAGCTTATCGTAAACGAGGCGTTCATGATGAGCGGAATATCGCTCGATGACATCAAAAACAGACTGAATATCACGGTGTCGGCACTTGAACCGTATTATTTTGACGATGAGCTTTCAAGAAGGCTCCTGCTTGAGCACTTTAAGGCTGCCGATATGACGGGGCTTGGACTTGCCGATTACTCGATTGGTTCAGTTGCAGCCGGAGCACTTTTACAGTATCTCTACGAGACGCAGAAGAGCTCGCTTCCGCATCTTACACACATCACGCCTTATGCAGTCGGAAAATATATGATAGTCGACAGCTCCACAAGGCGCAACCTTGAGCTCACGGAGACGCTGAGGGAGAAGCAGAAGAGAGGCTCACTCCTATGGGTGCTCGATAAGACCAAGACTGCGATGGGAGCAAGAAAGTTGAGACAGATGATAGAGCAGCCGCTTGTCGTGCAGGAGGACATTGTGCGCCGTCAGGAGGCTGTGGCTTACCTTAAAAATGACGTGATCACGAGGGAGGAGCTCAGGGAATACTTAAATCCCGTGTACGACCTTGAACGTCTTATCGGACGAATCAGCACCAAGTCTGCCAATCCGAGAGACCTCATCGCATTAAAGAGCTCGCTTTCCATGCTTCCTCCGATTAAATATCTGATAAGGGAGTGCAATGTGACACTTTTACATGAGCTTCACGATGAGATAGACGAGCTTGCGGATGTATGTGAGCTCATTGACAAGTCGATAGTGGACGAGCCGCCTATCACAATTAAGGACGGCGGGCTCATAAAGGAAGGCTTCAACGAGGAGATTGACCGTTTAAGAACCGCAAAGACCGAGGGAAAGAACTGGCTCGCACAGCTTGAAAACGATGAGCGCGAGAGAACAGGCATAAAGAACCTTAGAATCAAGTACAACAAGGTTTTCGGCTACTACATAGAGGTTCTCAACTCCTTCAAGGGTGATGTTCCCGAGGATTATATAAGAAAGCAGACACTCACCAACGCGGAGAGATATTCAACTCCTAAGTTAAAAGAGCTTGAGGATATAATTTTAAATGCCGAGGACAAGCTTTTTTCACTAGAGTATGATGTGTTTGCCGACGTGAGAGAGAAAATCGCAGCCGAGGTGATAAGAATACAGCAGACTGCGGGCGCGATAGCACAGCTCGATGTGTTTGCGTCACTTGCCGCTGTTGCTGACCAGAATAATTATGTCTGCCCGAAGATTAACACCAAGGGCGTAATAGACATCAAGGATGGCAGGCATCCCGTTGTCGAGAGAATGATTCCGAACAATATGTTTATTCCGAATGACACATATCTCGACAACAATAAAAAGAGAGTTTCTATCATAACGGGACCGAACATGGCAGGTAAGTCGACATATATGCGTCAGGCGGCACTCATCGTGCTCATGGCACAGATAGGCTCGTTCGTCCCTGCAAAGTCCGCTGACATAGGGCTGGTTGACCGTATATTTACCCGTGTTGGCGCATCAGACGACCTCGCGAGCGGTCAGAGTACGTTCATGGTCGAGATGAACGAGGTAGCCAATATTTTAAGAAACGCAACCTCGAACAGCCTTCTTGTGCTCGACGAGATAGGAAGAGGAACCAGCACGTTTGACGGACTGAGCATTGCGTGGTCGGTGGTCGAGCATATAAGCAATCCTAAGCTTCTCGGGGCAAAGACGCTTTTTGCCACACACTACCATGAGCTCACCGAGCTTGAGGGAACGATAGACTCCGTAAACAATTACTGCATAGCGGTAAAGGAGCAGGGCGACGATATTGTTTTCCTGAGAAAGATTGTTGCGGGCGGAGCCGACAAGAGCTACGGAATACAGGTTGCCAAGCTTGCCGGAGTTCCGGACAGCGTGATAAACCGTGCAAAGGAGATACTCGCAGACTTAGTCGATGCCGACATATCCGCAAAGGCGAAGGAGATAGCAAAGCTCGGTGCGGGAAATACGAAGGCTAAGAAGAAAACGACAAAGCCTGACGATGTCGACCTTGAGCAGATGACACTCTTTGACACCGTGAAGGACGATGATATTATCGAGGAGTTAAAGAGCATTGACCTCGGCAATCTCACGCCTATCGAGGCACTCAACACATTGTACAGACTCCAGAACAAAGTAAAAAACCGCTGGAGCATATAACAACTCTTATTTGGAAGGAAGAAAAAGATGGCACAGATTAAGGTGTTAGACCAGAGCACAATCAACAAGATAGCTGCCGGCGAGGTTATTGAAAGACCGTCGTCGGTCGTAAAAGAGCTTGTCGAGAATGCCATTGATGCCGGAGCATCCGCAATAACCGTTGAAATCAAGGATGGGGGATGTTCCTTTATCAGAATAACGGACAATGGAAGCGGAATACCAAAGGATCAGATTCAGCTCGCCTTTCTGCGCCATTCCACCAGCAAAATCAAGTCGGTAGAGGATTTGCTCACCATATCCTCATTAGGTTTCAGGGGCGAGGCGCTCTCGAGCATCGCCGCAGTATCGCAGGTGGAGCTTATAACCAAGACGGCGGACGGGCTTACGGGAAGCCGATACCTCATAGACGGCGGCAAGGAAAAGTCGCTCGAGGAGATAGGTGCGCCCGACGGAACGACGTTTCTTGTCAGAAATCTTTTTTACAACACGCCTGCAAGGCGCAAGTTTTTAAAGACGGGAACGACAGAGGGCAACTATATAAGCGACCTCATAGAGAAGCTTGCACTTTCGCACCCTGAGATTTCCTTCCGATTCATAAGCGGCGGACAGAACAAGCTCTACACATCGGGAAACGGCACGTTGAAGGACGTTATATACGGCGTGTACGGGCGCGACATCACGGCAGGGCTCATACCGCTCGAGCTTTCATGCGATTTGTTCAGTGTGGACGGCTTTATCGGAAAGCCGTCGATGAACAGGGGCAACCGTGCACTCGAGAACTACTACATCAACGGAAGATATATAAAGAGCAGCATCATTTCAAAGGCGATTGAGGATGCCTATGCGGGCTATTCGATGCCTAAGAAGTATCCGTTCACATCGCTGCATTTTCATATCGAGCCCGATATAATCGATGTCAATGTGCACCCGACCAAGATGGAGCTTCGCTTCTCGGAGGGAGAGCGCGTGTACAAGGAATTGTATCAGGCTGTCCATGAGGCAATAATGCGCAGGGACGTGATACCGCAGGTAAAGCTCGATGAGCCGTCCAAAAGACACAGCGTGGTTGTAAATCCTGAGGCGTCAAAAGTAAGCAATCCAATTTCTCAGAAAACCGATAGTGTGGAAAAGACCGAAACAGAAAAGCCTGAAAAAGAAGAAAGGCTTGAAAAACCGAATATTATTAAGGAAAATAAAATCCCCGAACCTTTCGAGGTGAACAGGATTAAAAATACACAGCAGAGGGACTATGCGCCTGCCCCTGCACCCGCGAGTGGCGCGATACTCATGGAGCACAGGACTGAGTACGAGTACACAAGACCTGTCACACATGAGCCCTCCCCTGCGGCGGCACCGAAGCAGCTCAGCTTTTTTGAGGAGGACAAAAAGCTCCTAGACGAGAAAAATCTCGCCGACCATAAGGTCATAGGACAGCTTTTTGACACCTACTGGCTGATTGAGTTTGACGATAAGCTCTTCATAATGGATCAGCACGCTGCGCATGAGAAGGTGCTCTATGAGCGCTTTATGAAGCGCGCTATGGAGGGAAAGCCTGCATCGCAGCAGCTTATGCCGCCACAGATTATAACGCTCACGCTGGCGGCAGGTCAGGTGTTAAAGGAAAATCTCGACATTATAACACAGATGGGCTTTGAGATAGAGAGCTTTGGCGGAAATGAGTATGCCGTAAGGGCTGTTCCCGTCGAGCTTTATGGCGCATCGGGCAAGGATATGGTCATGGAGATAATCGACGACCTCATGGAAAACCCGGGAAGAGTCTCGGGCGAGACGATTAAGAGCCGCATAGCCACGATGGCATGCAAGGCGGCGGTAAAGGGCAACAACCGCCTGCAGAC
>UQZF01000027.1 GCA_900545455.1 uncultured Eubacteriales bacterium | reverse complement strand
CTGCTTTTGTTCACCAATGACGGGCAATTTGACCAGAAGCTTATGCATCCGAGACATCATGCGCCTAAGGTGTATTATCTTTTTGCGACAGGCAGGCTTGATGAGGCGGCGGCAGCGCGCATAGAAGGTGGTCAGCAGCTTATGGGTGAGGACAAGCTCACGAAGGGTGCGAAGCTTACAGTGACCGAGAACGGAAGGTATGAGGACTTCGAGAAGAGATTTGTTCCCAAGAAGCGCTTTCGTGACAACGAATATAACAGGAACAGACCGGTATTTGCAGCCGAACTGGAGATATATGAGGGACGTAAGCATCAGGTCAAGAGGATGATGCTCGCCGAAGGCTGCCGTGTCATATTTCTTAAGAGATTGGAAATCGGCGGCGTAAGGCTCGATGAGAGCTTGGCACCAGGAGAATACAGAAAACTGACAAGGGCTGAGTATGATAAGCTCATGTCAGGTGATTGGAAAGACAGGGAATGAAGAATATAGTTATTGGAATGCTGGCACATGTTGATGCAGGCAAGACGACATTGTCGGAAGGACTTTTATATACGGGAAACGTGATAAGAAAGCCGGGAAGAGTGGATAATCAGGATGCCTTTCTTGACACGGACAAGCTTGAGAGACTCAGAGGAATTACGATATTTGCCAAGCAGGCAGTTATAAGGACGCAGCATACATATTTTACGCTTTTTGACACTCCGGGACATGTTGATTTTTCGGCGGAGATGGAGAGAACACTTGCGGTTCTAGACTATGCGGTACTTGTCATAAGTGGAGCTGACGGGGTTCAGGCTCATACGAAGACTGTGTGGAAGCTTCTTGCACAGTACAATATTCCTGCTTTTATTTTCATAAACAAGATGGACCGTCAGGGGACGGACAGAGAGAGACTTATTGACGAGCTTCAACATGAGCTTTCGGGCTGCTGTATAGATTTTGATGAGGATAAGGAACAGCTTTATGAGAATCTTGCAATGTGCGATGAACCATGCATGGAGGAATTTTTGGACAGAGGCGTGGTGGATGAGCGTACCATGGCGGAGGCTGTGAGGAGAAGAAAGGTATTTCCGTGTATTTTTGGCTCTGCACTCAAGCTGACAAATGTTGACAGATTGTTTGAGCTTCTTGACAGGTACACGATTATGCCGGAGTATCCTAAGGATGAGTTTGGTGCACGGGTATATAAGATATCGAGGGACGAGCAGGATAACAGGCTGACATATCTTAAGGTGACATCCGGACTTCTTAAGGTGAGACAGATTATAGGAGATGATAAAGCCGCACAGCTTAGAATATATTCGGGCAGCAGATATGAGACATGCGATATGGTATATCCGGGAATGGTGTGTGCTGTGACGGGACTTGGCGCGACATACCCGGGACAGGCACTTGGATGTGCTGTCGGCAACGTGCATGCAGTGCTTGAACCGGTGCTCGACTATAGAATTAAGCCGATTGATGATATAACTCCGGCAAAGCTTCTTATGTATCTTAAGGAGCTTGAGGAGGAAGAACCGCAGCTTAATATAGTGTGGAGCGAGGAATTGGCGGAGCTTCACGTTAAGCTCATGGGTGAGGTGCAGACGGAGGTCTTAAAGAGTGTTATAAAAGACAGATTCGGAGTGAATGCAGAGTTTGACGAGGGCAGTGTGGTATATAAGGAAACTGTCGCCGGAAAGAGTGAGGGAATCGGACATTTTGAACCACTGAGACATTATGCAGAGGTACATATTCTTATTGGACCCGGAGAGAGAGGAAGCGGGATTACAATATCCTCGGAATGTCGAGAGGATATACTTGACCGTAACTGGCAGAGACTGATAATGACACATCTTGCGGAGAGAGAGCATAAGGGAGTGCTTACCGGCTCCGTACTTACCGATATTCATTTTACTCTCCTTACGGGACGCGCACATCAGAAGCATACTGAGGGCGGTGATTTCAGACAGGCGGTGTACAGAGCCGTGAGACAGGGGCTTATGAAAGCGGAGAATGTACTGTTAGAGCCGTATTACAGCTTTACTCTTGAACTTCCTCAGACTTATCTCGGGCGTGCGATGACCGATGTGGAGAGGATGTATGGAAAGTGTGACCCGCCACAGCTTATAGATGGCAGGGCAATTCTGACAGGACGTGCTCCGGTTGCCACCATGAGAAATTATCAGAGGGATGTGAATGCCTACACGGGAGGTGAAGGGCATTTGACATTGTTTTCCGATGGATATGATATGTGTCATAATCCTGAAGAGGTCATTGCTCAGAAAATGTACGATGCAGATGCAGATACCGCTAATCCGTCGTCGTCGGTTTTTTGTGCGCATGGTTCAGGTTTTATTGTGCCGTGGAATGAGGTGGAGGATTATATGCACCTTGAGGCAGTGCTTTTAGATGACGGAAGTCTGAGGGACCTGAATGAGGAGGAGTTAAAGCTCATAAGTCCTGAGGCAGCAGGAAGGCAGAAGAATGCTTCGGATGATTACTATGCTCTCGGCACCGATGAGATAGACGCTATAATTGCAAGAACATCACATGCCAACAGCCATGATAAGGGAGCGGTAAAGCAGTGGAAGAAGACTTCGTCAGGAGCATCCGTGTATGAGTACGGAAACACTGAGCGCGGTAGGGGTAAGCTTGAGAAGAAGGAAAAGTATCTTCTGGTGGACGGATATAATGTCGTGTTTGCATGGGAGAGCCTTAAGAGTGTGGCGGCAGCCAATATTGACGGAGCAAGAGGAAAACTTCTTGACATCCTGTGCAATTATCAGGGCATAAAGAAAATTAATCTGATAGCGGTGTTCGATGCCTACCGTGTGCCGGGACATGAGACAGAGTATCTTGACTACCATAACATTCATGTCGTGTATACTAAGGAGGCCGAGACGGCTGACAGATATATAGAGAGATTTGCACATGAGAACGGTTCTAAGTATGACGTTACCGTGGTTACATCCGACGGACTTGAACAGATAATAATAAGAGGTCAGGGATGCCGCTTAATGTCGTCAAGAGATTTTGAAAAAGAGGTTCTGGATGCATCAAGAAAGCTCGAAGAAGACTATCACGCGTCAAGAACGAATGATAAGAATTACCTGGGTGACCATGAGGTGTTTAAAAATGGCGGACCGTTTGGAGGTAACGTAAACTGAAGAAGGGGAAATCTGTGGATATGAAATTTCGCAATGTGGATAAAAGAAGACTTGTTTTGGTAATATGTGCAGTAATTATGATGGGGCTGGCATTGTCATTTCTTAACAGGACCAATCTCGGAACAGATCCATGTACCATGTTCAATCTCGGAATGTCGAGACTTCTGGGGATAAGCCTTGGTACATGGCAGGCTCTTTTTAATTCTTTTCTGTTTATCTTTGTATTCATATTCGCGAAGGAGCAGATTGGCTGGGGAACACTCGCTAATATGTTTCTTGTCGGATACAGCTTTGACTTCTTTACATGGGTTAATGATAAATGGATGCCGGCCGCATTGTTTGATTCAATTACGGTGAGAGTGTTTGTCATGATACCGGCGCTTGCACTGTTCATTCTGGCGGCTTCGGCATATATGGGGGCTTCGCTTGGAACATCGCCTTATGATGCCATCTCTTACATATTGGCTGATAAGATTAAGAAGGTTCCGTTTCGCGTCGTCAGAATATGCTATGATTTGGTAGTATGTGCTGCAGGATGGGCACTTGGTTCCACAATAGGGGTTGTAACGGTTATCATGTCCCTTGCATTGGGACCTGTGATAACATGGATGACGGACAATGTGATTGACAGATATCTGATAAGCGGCAAAAATCAGGGTGAGCCGGGAAAATAAGCAGTTGTAGTGCAGCGGGAGGTAATATCATGGAGATAATTGATGAATATAAGCTTGAGGTGTTTAAGGAATACTTTGACAGAGGTGAGATGAAGCGGTTCAGAGAGCTTATGATGTATTATGAGTGCGCCATGCTTGAGGTTAAGACTAAGCTTGACGTGCTTAACAAGGAACTTTCACTGAGGAAGAGCAGAAATCCCTTTGAGTCTATTAAGTGCCGCCTTAAGACACCTGAGAGTATAATAGAGAAGCTTAACAGAAGAGGAATCGGATTTTCGGTTGATAATATTGAGAAAGAGCTTAATGATATAGCAGGCATACGTGTTATATGTTCGTTTCCCGATGATATTTATGACCTTATAGATTATCTTCTTGATCAGGACGATATCACGCTCATTGTGATGAAGGATTACATAAAGAATCCTAAACCGAACGGCTACAGGAGTGTGCACCTTATCGTTGAAGTTCCGATATTCCTGACAGATAAGAAGAAGCCGATGCGTGTTGAGGTTCAGTTCAGAACAATTGCAATGGATTTCTGGGCGAGTCTCGAACACAAGCTCAAATATAAAAAGAATATCAAGAAGGCAGAGGATATTTCGGAGCAGCTTTTTTACTGTGCTGAGCTTATCAGCCAGCTTGATGCGAGAATGCAGCAGATACGAGACAAGATCGAACTGAACGATAATATCGGAGTTGATGAAAATGTTGAAGCCCCAGATGAAAACAGACGTATTTCAGATTAATCATTGACGATTTGCTTAAAACTGCCTTATACTATGGATAGTTATAATGCGGCAGTATTATAACATGATTTTGAAATATGCGACGTGGGAGAGAGGATTTTTGATGAAAAAATATATAATTGCCGGTTTAGCAGCCGTATGCTGTGTGACGCTATGTTCATGCGGTAAGAATGCCAGACAGCTTAACAATACAGGTATTGAATATTATAATGCGTCACAGTACGAGAAGGCGGCAGACACTTTTCTTCAGGCGGCAGAGAAGGACAAGGATGGAAGTGCGGAATACTATGCCAATCTCGGGAAAACATATATAGAGCTTGGACAGTATGATAAAGCCGGGGAAGCATTTCTGAATGCACTTTCAAATGTCACGGATGATAAGACGGCATTGTGGGGGATGGGAGTTGTATCATACTATACAGGGGATTATGCTTCATCGATGGAGTATTTTGGCAGGATAGTTGACAATATAAGTGATTACGATGATACAGACATAGATTCGCTTCAGTATTATGCATCACTGCAGAGTTATTACAATGACTGTGCCGGGGCTATAGACAGCTATACGGTTCTCATCAGAAAAAAGCATAATATTGCACAGCAGTATTTTTTGCGGGGCAGCATATATGCTTCACAGAAGATGGAGAATGAAGCGGTACTCGATTATGAGGAAGCCCTAAAGACTTACGGTGATGACTATGAGATGTATTACAATATTTATTACAGTCTTCATCAGGCGGGCTTTGAGGATAGAGCTGTTTCATATCTTAGAAGAGCACTTGAGATTGACGGTGCTGACAATCTTCTGAAGGGAAAGACGTATTATATCATAAATGATTACGACAATGCACAGAAGTATCTTTCAAAAGCTATAGATGACGGAAGCCGGGAGGCGGAGTTCTATCTGGCGATGACATACGAGAAGCTGGGAAAGAATGAGGAAGCAGTGGAGTTGTACAGTTCATACATTAAGAATTATCCTGCCGATGCCAAGGCATATAATCAGTATGGAATGTATTTTATGAATAAGGGTGATTACACATCGGCACTTGAATATTTCAGTGCAGGACTTGCACTTGGAAGTGATGAGGCTAAGAGGGAGCTTATGTTCAATCAGGCATGCTGTTATGAGTATCTGCATCAGTATGCCATGGCGTATGACAAGTTCGGTGAATATCTTAAGGTATATCCGGAGGATGTGGCTGCAACGCATGAATATGATTTCCTCAGTTCAAGATAGAATACAGATTGCTCAGAAATGGGGGACTATATGGCAGAACTTATTGATACAGCTAAAGACGTAGAGAAGGTTATCCTGATAGGAGTATGTACATCCGAGAATGATGACACGGAGGAATCGCTTGACGAGCTTGAGGAGCTTGTTAAGACAGCGGGGGCAGTTACACTTGAAAAGGTAATACAGAATCGTGAGTCGATTCATCCGGGAACATATATAGGTACCGGCAAGATAGAGGAGGTTCGTGAGCTTGCCGAGAGAATCGGGGCAACGGGCGTCGTGTGCGATGATGAGCTCTCGCCGGCACAGCTTCGCAACCTAGAGAGCGAGCTCATGATGAAGGTCATGGACAGAACCATGGTCATACTTGACATATTTGCAAAACGGGCGGTTACAAGTGAAGGTAAGATACAGGTCGAAGCAGCACAGCTTAAATACAGTCTTGCACGATTGGTAGGTCTTAGAAGTTCACTTTCCAGAGTCGGCGGTAATATGGCAGGTTCAATAGGTACAAGAGGACCGGGTGAGAAGAAACTCGAGCTTGACAGACGACTTATCAAAGACAGAATAGTTCAGCTCGGACGCGAGCTTGAGGATATTGAGAGCCACAGAAGTCTTGCGAGAACGCAGAGAATGAGAAGCTCGGTTCCGGTGGCCGCAATCGTAGGCTACACTAACGCAGGCAAGTCGACTCTGCTTAACAAGCTCACACAAGCGGGAGTTCTCGCGGAGGACAAGCTTTTTGCCACACTTGATCCCACAACGAGAGGGATTGAACTTGAGAGCGGGCAGAATGTGCTGATGACGGATACCGTAGGTTTTATCAGGAAGCTTCCGCATCACCTTATTGAAGCTTTCAAGAGTACGCTCGAGGAGGCAAAGTACGCAGACATAATTGTGCATGTTGTTGACAGCTCAAGTCCACAGATGGATACGCAGATGCATGTTGTGTACTCGACACTTGCGGATTTAGGGGCAGGGGACAAGCCGGTTATCACTTTATTTAACAAGAGAGATAAGTGCGAAGGCGATGAGCTCCCGAAAGATTTTAAGGCTGAACGTGTGATATACGGCTCGGCAAGAACCGGAGAGGGACTCGATGAGCTGAAGAGTGCAATAGAAGAGATTTTGAGAGCACAGAAGATATATATAGAGACGGTCTATCCTTATGAGATGGCGGGTAAGATACAGTTGATTCGTAAATTCGGGCAGCTTCTCTCGGAGGAGTATACGGAATCGGGAATAGCTGTTAAGGCTTATGTGCCATCGGAAATTTATGAGAAAGTAAAATAGTCACGGCGGAACAGTGTTTTGGAGGGTTGATAAGCAGATGAATATTATAGCGGCAGTTGATGCAAATTGGGCAATTGGATACAGAAATGAGCTGTTGGTAAGGATTCCCAACGACCAGAAGTGGTTTCAGAAGGTCACGACAGGCAAAGTGGTTGTAATGGGAAGAAAGACAATGGAGACATTTCCGAACGGAATGCCGCTTAAGAATCGTACCAACATAGTGCTGACAAATGACAGGACACTCAGGGTAAAGGATGCCGAACTTGTCTATGGTGTTGAGGAACTCTTTGAGAAACTCAAAAAGTATGACACGAACGATGTCTATGTCATAGGAGGAGAATCCGTATATGAGGAACTGCTTCCGTATTGTGACACGGCGTACATCACAAAGATTGACTATACCTATCAGGCAGACAGATATTTTCCTAATCTTGACAAGGATGCTGATTGGAGCATCGAGTCTGAGAGCGAGGAGCAGACTTACTTTGACTTGGAGTATTATTTTGTTAAGTATGTGAGGGGGTAATTTTTTGGCTTTATCCGCTGATAATGGCAATTTAAAACACAGGTACAGATTGAGCTGGTATGAGATGAGAATATTCTTGTACCAGTTTGTTCTTACTTTTTTTCCGCTTGTACTCTTGAGCGCATTTGCAACATATATATATGTTTCAAAGAGTCATGAGAAATTGGAGATTTCAACTGAGGCAGCCGCATCACAGCTGCAAGGCAATATAGACGAGCTTCTGGTGCAGCTGCAGGGATATTATGTCGGTGCTGCGTCGGATGACAGGGTTAAATGGTTTGTCGATGAAGAGGCAAGATACTCTGATTATTCCAAGCTAATAGGGGTATCGGATGTACTTAACGGAAATTCTGTGTTTTCGGATTATGTGAACGGATTTACGATTATCAATTTTAAGACAGGGTGGGTGTACAGTACAAGAGGCATGTATCCGTATAATAAGCTGATTAATAAGGCGGATGTGGAAGCGCTGTATGCGACTAACAGGTCTTTTTTTAATCCGTATTATTGGGTTTTTAATTCTGACAGCTACGGACAGGAAATGGTTCCGAGAGAATATGCGGATCATGAGGGACTATGTCTTATAATGAGACTGCCGACGATAGGACTTAATTCGGATGCAATGGTTATCATAAAAATTGATTACAATACACTCATTGCAAAGGTCAGCAATAACCTTTCAAAGTTCGATGGTGCCATCGTTACTGATGATGGAAGCGTGATATATTCAACCAACAGCGAACTTGCGCAGAAACTTGTTACGATGACGGGGAATACCGTGAGATTGTCAGGCGGCAAGACATATACAATTGTGAAGAAGTATTCAAAAGTTCTCGGAATAAGTTATTATATTGCGGGTGATATAAGTTCTGCCTGGGGGGATGTTGACAGTATATGGAGCGGAACACTTATTATCATTCTTCTGGCAGCAGCTATGTTCATCGCTGTCCTGTGGTCATCAAGGAAGCTGTATCAGCCTGTGGCGGCACTTGCCGGAAAGGTGGGAAGCCTCGCCGGACATATTGATGCAGAGACTGTGACACAGATTGAGGACAGTTCGGCAGACCGGGAGAGGCATGCTGCTGCGGTACATAGAAGAAACGAACTTGAAAATATCGCCAGACAGGTCAATATTCTTGTCAACAACAAGGAACAGGCGGAGGAGATGTCTCAGGTGCACAAGGAGAAGCTTCTTGTTATGACGACGAGGGCGTTGATCAAAGGAGAGCTTAGCGAGGAAGAGCTCAGAAGAAATATGGAACAGCTTGATTTCTCACCGAAGCGCTTCTATATGGCTGCTGTCGGAATTGTGCGTGACAGGAACAGCTACGAGCCTGTCGATGACGCATTTATGAAAGCTTTAATTGGAAAGTTTACGGATGATATCAATGAACTGTTTTACCTTCCGGTTGTATTTCATTCCAATGTTCTTGTTTTTACCGCCGCTTCGGACGGTGAGGTTATGCTCAATATGAAGATGGAGAGGATGTATAACTCGATTAATCTCTATCTCGCCAAAGAAACTCCTGATTTACAGCTTGTAATGGGGGTCAGTTCGGTAAAAGAGACACTTGATGTCCTGAGGAGTGCCTATAAGGAAGCACGAAAGGCTATTGAACCCAAGGTTAAAGAAGAGAGTGGAATTGCATTCTATTCGCCGGCTGACAACAGTAGAAAATCACATTATAATTACGACACCGTACTTGAGAAGAAAATCAAGGAGGCAGTTGAAAAGTGTGATATGGAGAATGCTGTAAGATATATGGATGAATTTGTTGATGATATGTTCACTCACGGGGCGGGAAATGACAATTATGTATATGTCTACAGAATGATTATGACGGTCCTGATGATTCCGTCGGAGCTTGGTGTGGCGTCAGGTCAGAATGTCAATGATTCCGACATATTCTCCAAGGCGAGTCAGATATATGATTCGGGCAGACTTAAAAAATACCTGCGTGACGATGTACTTGAACCTATTGTTCTTTCAATTGACGAGGCACAGGGAAAACGCTCGGGTGAGATAATGGAGAAAATAAAGCGGGTGGTTAATGAGAAGGATGGAGACATAACGCTGTCTGAATGTGCTGAATTCCTGGATTATCATCCTAATTATCTCTGGAAGATTATAAAGAATGAAACGGGAATGACTTTCACGGAGTACATAGCCCAGTATAAGACAGAGCGGGCTAAAGAGCTTCTCACAACCACAGATATGAGCGTTGCGGCGATTGCCGAGAAACTCAAATATACGAACGCACAGAACTTTATAAGGTTTTTCAACAAGATGACGGATATGACTCCGGGAAAATACCGTCAGGAATTTAAAAAAAGATAAATAAAAGAAAATCAAGATAAAAAAATATAAAATTCTTGTAAAATAAAAATAATCATTCTTATCAGATGATACAAAAACACCTGATGAAGAATGATTATTTTTTGTTTTCACATGGTAAAAATGCACAAAATGTAAGCGTTTACAATGTGATAATTGGCATAATTGCATAAAAAGTGAGATTATGATTATTGATGTAACACGGATTGTCATGTAATATTTGCCTAAAGGCGGCGGTTGGTACAAAACATCTCAATCACAGCAAAAACAAAATAAAAAAAACAGAAAGAGGGAGGAAAAATGGCAAAGACAGCTAAAAGAAAGTCCTCCGGTTCCGCAGTAGTGATGGGAAAGAAAGTTCCGTTCTGGAAATTCGTTCTCCATCACAAGGGATTATACCTGATGCTCTTACCGGGACTTTTATACTTTATTATTTTCCGCTACATTCCTATGGCAGGCATTATAATCGCCTTCCAGAACTACAGTCCTTTCAAGGGCATTTTCGGAAGTCAGTTCGTAGGCTGGCAGAACTTCAGAAACTTCTTCAGGGGCGCCGATTTCATGATGCTTCTAAAGAACACGCTGGGTATCTCGCTTTTAAGCTTAGTGCTCTACTTCCCGGCGCCGATTATCTTATCACTCTTCTTAAATGAGATAAGACATTCGGGCTACAAGAGAGTGGTACAGACCTTCATATATGTACCGCACTTCATTTCATGGGTTATCGTGGCAAGTATTACATATCAGCTTTTAAATGTAAATGATGGTATTGTAAACGTGATCATAACCAAGCTCACAGGCAGTCCTATCAACTTCCTCGGCAAGGCAAAGTACTTCAAGGGACTCATCGTAGGACAGTCTATATGGAAGGAAACCGGTTACGGTACAATCATTTTCCTTGCAGCACTCGCAGGTGTTGACATGCAGCTTTACGAGGCGGCAAGAATCGACGGTGCAGGACGATGGAGACTTATGTGGCACATAACACTTCCGTCAATCAAGGGAACGGTTATCATGATGCTCATTTTAAGAATCGGCGGACTCTTAAACACAGGATACGAGCAGATTTTCCTTATGAGAAACGATTTGAACGTAAAGGCAGCCGAGGTTTTCGATACCTATGTGTACATGAAGGGTATCCGAGGCGCACAGTACTCACTGTCGACAGCGGCAGGTCTGTTTAAATCGGTTGTAAGTATGATTCTTGTGTTATCGGCTAACTGGCTTGCTAAGAAGTTCGGTGAGCGAGGAATATATTAGAAAGGAGCAGCTTCGACATGGCTAAGGCGAAAGAAGATAAGGTTGTATATCATACAGCCAGACAGAACAAGATAAAAATGAGCACCGGCGACAGAATCGTTGATGTACTTATATATGTCATTGTGGGCTTAATCGGAATTTCAACACTGCTTCCTTTCTTATATGTAATAGCAGGTTCGTTCGCAACAGAGAAGGAGCTCACGGAGAGAGCGTTCTTCATTATCCCGCATGAGATTTCATTCAATGCGTACTACTACATAGCTAAGACGGGAGAGGTTTTCAGAGGACTTAAAAATTCACTCTTCGTTACTATAGTAGGTACATTTGTGAATATGTTTTTCACGACAACATTTGCTTACCCGCTCTCAAAGAGCTACCTCAGAGGACGTAACGGACTCCTCAACATGGTTATCGTTACAATGCTCTTCGGAGGCGGAATGATACCGACATTTATCTGGATGCAGACACTTCATCTTTACAATACATTCTGGGTACTGATTCTCATGGGAGCAATCAATCCTTTCAACATGATTATTGTAAAGAATTTCTTCCAGGATTTACCTACAGAGCTTGAGGAGGCGGCAAGAGTTGACGGCTGTACGGATATAAGAATATTCTGGCAGATAGTTCTCCCGCTCTCTAAGCCTGTTATAGCATCCATCTCACTGTTCTATGCAGTAGGACATTGGAATGACTATTTCAGTGCGATGATTTACTTAAAGGATTCATCCAAGGAAGTTGTACAGGTAGTATTAAGAAGAATCGTTCTTCTCGCAGGTGGTATCGATACATCACAGTTCGACTATGAAGCACAGGGTACACCTCCTGACAAGGCGGTTAAGATGGCAGCTACAATGTTTGCAACCATCCCGATTTTGGTTGTTTACCCGTTTGTACAGAAGTATTTCGCAAAGGGTGTTATGGTTGGCGCGGTGAAGGGCTGACTTTGATGCTATAAATCATTTATCTATTATTTATCTTTTTATTAAGAGGAGGAACAAAAACTATGAATCGTAATGCAATGAAGGCTACTGCTTTAGTGCTTACATCCGCAATGGTATTCGGAAGCGTAGGCTGCAACAAGCAGAACAGTGCCAAGACAGACGAGAACGGAAGACCGACAATCACATTCCAGACAATCGACTTCGAGGGAAGCCCGCTTTCAGGCGACCACGCAGACGAGGTTATTGCAAAGATGGAGGACTACACCAACACACATGTAGAGTTCACATGGGTTGCCAATGACGTTCTCTCAGAGAAGGTTTCACTTGCTCTTGCAAATCCTTCCACAATGCCTATGATCATGGCTATCGGAAGCATCGACGGAGCAATCGTATCCGCTGCTGAGCAGGGTGCATTCGTAGATTTAAGCAAGTACATCTACGACTCAGAGAAGTACCCTAATCTTTCACAGTCAATCAAGGCTGTAAACGACACATGTACCGTTAACGGACAGTTAATCGGTGTGTACCGTGCAAGAACACTCGGACGTAACGGTCTCGGCTACAGAACAGACTGGGCAGAGGCAGTAGGCATAACAGAGGAGCCAAAGACAATCGATGATGTTTACGACTTATTCTATAAGTTTACATACGGTGATCCGGACGGAAACGGCAAGGATGATACTTATGCTCTTGAGCTTTGCTCATATACAGGTCCTTTCGATGTAATGCAGACATGGTTCGGCGTAGGCAACGGCTGGTATGAGAATGACCAGGGCGAGTTAAGACCTGTATTCGAGCAGCCTGAGTACTTTGAGGCTCTCGACTGGTTCAAGAAGTTATACGATGAGGGACTCATCGCTAACGACTGGGCAGTTCGTGGTACAGATACATGGAACCAGGATGTAAAGAACGGCGTTGCCGGTGCATTCTGTGACGTACTTGACGGTTCAAGAAGAATCTGGGATTACTTCGTAAACAACGATGTTAAGTCAGTTACAAATCCTGATGAGCCTGCTGCAATGACACTTGTAGGTACAATCAATGACCACACACTTGCAACATCAGGTTACAACGGATTATTCGTACTTTCCGCTTCAACATGTGACACAGAGGAGAAGATTGAGGCTTGTCTCCACTTCCTCGACAAGATGTGTGATGATGAGATGATCACTCTTTCAAGCTATGGTCTTGAGGGAATCCACTGGCACTTAGACGAGAACGGTTACTTAATCGACGATGATAAGGATGACGCAGTAGCTTCTAAGGCTTACGCAGCACTTAACCAGACAGTGGCTTACATTCCTAACTTAACAGCTACATCCCCAACGGTTGAGCAGTCTGAGAGAGTAATTAAGCAGAACGAAGTATACGCTTCTAACATTCCTTACGCAGTAGTTAACCCTGCACTTGGATACTTAAATAACTCTTCAACATATTCAATCATGGGTTCAACACTTGACGACATCATCAAGGTTGCAAGAACACAGTACATCTGTGGTGAGATCACAAAGGCACAGTTAGAGGAGCAGATCGCTTCTTGGTATACACAGGGTGGTAACGACGTTATCGCTGAGGTTAACGCTCAGTACGTTAAATAATCACAAATAATCTACAGGGGGCTGTCGCAAGGCGGTCCCCTTATTGTTTAGAATGGAGGATGACATGAGTTTTACGCTTAATTTGGTAGGGGTTGATGAACACGGCGCAGACATAGCATGGAGCGGAGTGGAAAATGCAAAGCTCTACAGAGTATACTGGGCTGACAAAAATACGGACACGATGCAGTATAAGCTCATATCCGAGCAGGAGGACTGCAATTACCACTTGAAAAAATCAACGCACGTTCCGCATTTCGTCTATGTTGAGGCGGTTACGGACGCCGGCGTGGAAAAATCAGAGCTGCTTCGCACACCGATTAAGAGAGTGTTAAAGCCGCAGCTTGAGAAGCTTAGCCGCGGTCTTATCGCTGTAAAAGCAGAGACGGGAATATTTCTCGGCTGGAGAATGTTCCTCGATGAGGTGAAGGGTTATTCGCATACGGGAATGACGGGAACGGATTATATCGTATATAAGAACGGAAACAAGCTTGCTGTCGTGACGGACAGCACGAATTACATAGATAAAGAAGGAACGATGGAGGATGAGTACAGTGTCGCTCCGATAAGTGAGGGAATCGAGGGCGAGGCGTGCAAGCCTGTCAAGGCATGGAGCACGGGAAGCAATTACATCGAGATTCCGATGCGAATTCCTGAGGGCGGCGTAACACCTGCGGGTGAGGAGTACACCTATCGCGTAAACGACATGAGCGTCGGCGATGTGGACGGCGACGGAGAGTATGAGTACATAGTAAAGTGGGATCCGACCAACTCACAGGACGTCTCAATAAAGGGCTACACGGGCAAATGCTACATAGACTGCTACCGTCTCAGCGGAGAAATCCTGTGGAGACTCGACATGGGCGTAAATATACGTGCGGGCGCGCACTACACCCAGTTCATAGTCTATGATTTTGACGGCGACGGAAAAGCTGAGATGTCCGTAAAGAGTGCTCCCGGCACAAGGATGACGGTCTACAATCCCGACGGCTCCGTAAAGTCCGAAAAGTACATAACGATTCCAGAGGCAGATGTAAAGGTGGGGGTAACTCACGAGGACAACTATGTCTGCTCCGCGGATGATTACTACAACCATATAGTCGAGGTGTTCAAAAATTGGAGTGAGCATCCTGAGGTGAAGGCGGGACACTGGCCTGCAACGCTCGAGGAGTGCTTCGGTGCGCCTGTAACACATGAGTATCCTCTCGATGAGAAGGGGGCGAGGGAGCTTGCCGATTACTTTATGGATGTCTATGCTCCGTCGAAAAGTCCGAGAAATGAGTTAAGAAAGTTCGAGGGTTTTATATATGAAGGACCTGAGTATCTGACAATGTTCGGTGGTGATGGAAGTGAGCTCGACACGATTCCGTTCAAGTATCCGAGGGAGGACGACGGACTCATGTGGGGCGATTACGCGTTCAAGAGAATTGAGCCGTGCAACCGCGTTGACAGATTCTTATCGGGTGTGGCATACCTCGACGGCGAAAGACCGTACCTGATAGTGTGCCGCGGCTATTACACGAGAATGACCATGACTGCTTATGATTTCTTCACGGGAAAGCACAGGGAGTACTTCACAATCGACAGCGGTTATGTGCCGATGAGCAATCCGTTCAACGACAGCCACGCACACGACATCGACGGAACCGATAAGGTGTACGGATGCCTGTGCGGACAGGGCAACCACAGCCTGTCGACGGCGGATGTGGACGGCGACGGCTGTCAGGAGATTATATACGGTGCGGCTGTCATCGACCATGACGGCTCGGTTCTCTACTCAAGCCACGGCGTGAGACCTGACGGTGTGATGGCAAAATTCGGACACGGCGATGCGATGCACGTCGCCTGCATAAATCCTGACAGACCGGGCTATGAGATATTCAACGTGTTCGAGGGTGCGGCAGCAGTTCCTTACGGCTGGGCACTCAGGGATGCCGAGACGGGTGAGCCGTATTTCGGAGAGTTTGCCGACTGTGACCTCGGGCGCTGCATGGTGGGTGATGTAAATCCTAATGTGCGCGGACTTCAGGTGTGGGTTAAGGAGATGTATGACTGCAAGGGCAACAAGCTTCCAGACAAGGTTCTCGGAACCAACCAGTCGATAAGATGGGCTGCCGACCTCTCCACACAGATAACCGACGGTGTCGATTACATCCATGAGCAGCACTGTGGAATAATAAACGATAACACACACGGAATCATGTTAAAGCCTGAGGGGACACTCACCAACAACGGAACCAAGGGAAATCCTTGCCTGATTGCCGATGTGTTCGGCGATTTCAGGGAGGAGATAATTTTGAGGACTGCCGACAACTCGGCTGTGCGCATCTACACCAACACGGAGCTCACCAATCACAAGCTCTTCACACTGATGCACGACACAATGTACCGCACGGGTATCGCATGGCAGAATAACTGCTACAACCAGCCTTGCTACACAAGCTTTTACTATGCGTCCGATATGGACTTTAAGTGGGTGCTTCCACAGCTTGCAAAGGACGATGAGGAGCAGTAAAATCAAGATGGATTTTTTACTTATAATAAAGAAGTAAATTTTAAGGAGGATGAAGGATTATGGCAAAGGTATATTACTGCTTCCCGGGAGGAAAGCACAAGGCACTCACGATGAGCTATGATGACGGAAGAACCGAGGACAGGAGGCTTGTCTCGATATTTAACAAGTACGGGATAAAGGGAACCTTCAACATCAATTCGGGAATTTTCCACAACACCTACGGTGAGAAGGTTCAGCCTGAGGAGTTCTTAAAGCTCTACGAGGGACACGAGATTGCGTGCCACACCGTCACACATCCTACAATCGCGAGATGCCCGCTTGAGAATGTTGCGGAGGAGGTTTTAGAGGACAGAAAAAGACTCGAGGCGATTATGGGACAGCCCGTGAGAGGTCTTGCATATCCTAACGGCTCGACAAGTCCTAAGATAAGAGAGATGCTCCCTATGATGGGAATACGCTACGCGAGAGTTGTCGGAAGCACGGACGACTTTGCGATTCCTGAGGACTTCTATCAGTGGAAGGCGACCTGCCATCACAACCACAACCTTCTTGAGAACGGTCAGAGGTTTGTCGATTTGTTCAAAAAGCAGTATCTCTACCTTATGTATGTGTGGGGACACAGCTACGAGTTCACCGACAAGAACAACTGGGAGGTCATGGAGGAGTTCTGTAAGTTAGTCGGCGGCAGGGACGACACATGGTACGCAACCAATATCCAGATAGTCGACTATATGGAGGTGCTTGACAGACTGCAGTTCTTTGCGGATTGCAGCAAGGTGTTCAACCCGTCCGCACAGTCGGCATGGCTCGCAAACGAGAAGGGCGAGATAATCGAGGTCAAGGGCGGAACCTTGGCGGTTGTCAACGAAAATTAAAAAATATTTTCACACCCATCCTTTTCTTTCATAGAATATAGCATATTATCGAAAACAGGATGGTACAGTTATGCTTGTTGTGATTGATCCGGGACATGGCGGAAGTGATCCGGGAGCTGTATATAACGGACGGCAGGAAAAGGATGATGTGTTAAGGCTCGGCAAGGCTGTAGGTGCTCTGCTCGAGGCAAGGGGAGTGGATGTGGTTTACACCCGCGAGGGTGATATATATGAGACACCGTTTAAGAAGGCGCAGGACGGAAACAGCGTCGGCGCGGATTATTTTGTGTCGATACACAGAAATTCCAGTGAATACCCTAACCAGTATTCGGGTGCTGAGGTGCTTGTATACAGTGACAGTGGAATAAGACATGAACTTGCAAGTAATATACTTGAGGGGATGGAGAAAGCGGGGCTCAAAAATCTCGGCATTGACGAGAGAAAGGACCTTGTCGTGCTGAGGCGCACGCAGATGCCTGCCGTGCTTGTCGAGGCAGGCTTTATTAACAGCGATAAGGACAACGAGACGTTCGACAGAAATTTTGACGAGCTCGCAAGGGGCATTGCAAACGGAATATTGCAGACCTTGGGGCTTCCCGTGTACACCTCCTCCGCATCGGCGACGGCTGATATGTGGATGGACGACGGGAACATGGGGGACACGGGAAATGTTCCGCAGATGCCGCCTTCGGATGATATGGGAAATGCAGGGCGTATGCCTTCAGCGGACGACATGGCGGACTACGGCACCCGCGGAAGCGAGAGATTCTACGATGAAAGTGCAGAGATATTTAACGAGCCGGGGACGCGCTCGTGCAACTGTCAGTGCCCAGATGTTCTCTACCGTGTTCAGGTTGGTGCATACCGCAATAAGGACAATGCTGACAGAATGTTAAACTCACTTCTCGTCGACGGCTTTCCTGCATTTATCGTGTTCGACGACGGACTCTACAAGGTTCAGGTCGGCGCGTACAGGAACCTCTCGAACGCTATTGCGATGGAGTATAAGCTCAGACAGTACAGATACAACACCTACATTACGACAAAGTGAAAAGTCACCGGGGGCGGAGAGTGCCATTAACTCCGTCTCCGGTGGCTTTTTCTTGCGATAGCCGTCAGGGTATGTTAAAATAAATAGAATTATCGGAGACTCGGACATAGATTGGAAAGGTAAAAATGATGGAAGAAAATAAGCCGCATGTGAGAAGAAAGCGCTACTCGGGCACACACCCGAAGCGTTTTGAGGAGAAATATAAGGAGTTAAATCCTGAAAAATATGCAGACACGATAGAGCATGTCATAAGCAAGGGAATGACACCTGCCGGAATGCACATATCGATATGTGTCAACGAGATACTTGATTTTTTGCAGATTAAGCCGGGACAGAGAGGGCTGGATGCAACCTTCGGGTATGGCGGACACACGAGGAAGATGCTTGAAAAGCTCGAAGGGCAGGGGCATATGTACGCGCTTGACATTGATCCCGTAGAGATAAAAAAGACGACAAAGAGACTGCGCGACGCGGGCTTTGGCGAGGATATTCTCACCGTGAAGCAGATGAATTTTGCGGATATAGACAAGCTTGTGCCTGAGAGCGGCTTGTTCGACTTCGTGCTTGCCGACCTCGGTGTGTCGTCGATGCAGATAGATAACCCTGAGCGCGGTTTTTCATACAAGGTTGACGGACCTCTTGATTTGAGACTTAACCCCGAGGCGGGAATATCGGCGGCAGAGCGTCTCGCGGAGCTTGATGAGGATGAGATTATCGGAATGCTCGTCGAGAACTCGGACGAGCCGTATGCCGAGGAGATTGCAGCTCAGATAATGAGGGAGAGGAAGAAAAAGCACCCTGTCGACACCACGACGGCACTCAGACAGGTGATTGAGAAGGCTCTTGAGTTCCTACCTGAGGCAGAGCGGAAAGAAATGGTCAAAAAGTCGTGCCAGCGAACATTTCAGGCACTAAGAATAGATGTGAACAGCGAGTTTGAGGTGCTCGACGCCTTTTTAAGCAAGCTTCCGGGAATACTTGCGCCTGGAGGAAGGGCGGCTATTCTCACGTTCCACTCGGGCGAGGACAGAATGGTCAAGAAGTATTTTAAGCAGATGGAGAAGGACGGAATATACAGCGAGGTCGCAAAGGATGTCATAAGACCATCGGCGGAGGAATGTGTCCGCAACAGCCGAGCGCGCTCAACCAAAATGAGATGGGCAATAAGAGCGTTAAATTAATAACAAAGGAAAATAATAAGATGGACAAAAATATACAGGATAATTTTATCAAGATACTCGAGGAGGAGCTCATCCCTGCGATGGGCTGTACCGAGCCGATTGCGCTCGCCTACGCATCAGCAAGGTGCAGGGAGATATTAGGCTGTGAGCCTGAGAGAATCAACGCGTACTGCTCGGGAAACATGATTAAGAATGTCAGATGTGTTTCGATACCGAACTCGCAGGGAATGATAGGAATAGAGGCAGCCTGCGCGCTTGGAGCGTTGGCGGGCGATGCGTCAAAGTGTATGGAGGTCTTAGAGGCTGTCGACGATGAGGGAAGAGATGCGGCACAGAGGTTCGTAAATGACAAAAACTGCCACGTCGAGTTTCTCGATTCCGAGATTCCGCTTCATTTTATAATAGAAATGAGTGCGGGAGAGGAGAGCGCATCCGTTGAGGTACGACATTCGCACACCAACATTTACTGTATCAAAAAGAACGGTTCTGTGCTTGAGAATGTGTCCGGCATTGGAGAAGGCATGAAAAATGCTGAAAAGGCAAAGATTTATGCCGACCGTTCACAGCTAAGCATCGAGAACATCAAGCAGTTTGCCGATGAGGTGGATTTGTCGAAGGTGCGCCATCTTTTTGACAGACAGATACAGTACAATATGGATATTGCCTACGAGGGAATGTCCGGAAACTACGGGCTCGGACTCGGGCGCGTCATCCGTGAGACATACGCGGAGAGTGTTGTCACGAGAATGAAGGCTTACGCCTGCGCGGCTTCCGAGGCGAGAATGGGCGGATGCGACATGCCTGTAATCATCAACTCCGGAAGCGGAAATCAGGGCATCGCCTCATCGGTTCCCGTAATCGTCTATGCGAGGGAAAACAACATTCAGTCTGAGAAGCTCTACCGTGCGCTTGTATTTTCAAGCCTGCTCACGACATTTCAGAAGGAATTTATAGGAAAGCTCTCCGCCTTCTGCGGAGCCGTGTCGGCTTCATGTGCGAGTGCGACAGCCATAACCTACCTTGCGGGCGGAACGATCAAGCAGATTAAGGACACAATCGACAACACACTCGCGAACATTCCGGGAATAATCTGCGACGGAGCCAAGATTTCATGTGCGGCTAAGATTGCATCGAGCCTTGACGCGGCTATGATGGGGCATTACCTCGCGATGAAAGGAAAGGCTTACGAGGGGTACACGGGAATCCTCAAGGAGGAGGCAGGCGAGACGATAAGCTGTGTCGGCTACATCGGCAAGGTCGGAATGCACCAGACGGACAAAGAGATTATAAAAATGATGCTTGAGGAAAAGTAACGGCAGTACAAAAAAATATGTGAGGAATAAAATGGCAGGAAAATTCTATGCGGTGAGAGTCGGAAGGGTTCCGGGGATATATTTAAGCTGGGACGAGTGTAAGAAGAACATAGACGGCTTCTCGGGAGCAGTTTACAAGAGCTTTAAGACCAAGGCGGAGGCTGAGGCGTTCATGGGTGCAAGTGCGGCGGGAAAGACAGCGGTGCACACATCCTCCGAAAAAAATGTGGCGGACGAGGTGCTTGACAGCCTTCCGTATGCCTTTGTCGACGGTTCATACAACGCAGCCACGAAGGTCTACGGCTACGGCGGTTTTCTCGTGCATGATGGCGTGCGCGAGGTTCTTCAGGGGCACGACGATGACGCCGAGATGGCATCGATGCGGAATGTCTCGGGCGAGGTCGGCGGAAGCATGGCAGCCATACGGCGCGCGATTGAGCTCGGCATAAAGGAGCTCGTAATCTACTACGACTATATGGGTATCGAGATGTGGGCTGACGGCTCGTGGAAGAGAAACAAGAAGGGGACGATAGCCTACCACGACTACATTCAGTCAGTGAAAAATGAGATTAAGCTGCACTTTGTCAAGGTCAAAGGGCACTCGGGCGTTGAGGGCAACGAGGAGGCGGACAGGCTGGCGAAGGAAGCTGTGGGGATAATATAAAAAGGTTGTCGCGCCATAATATAATTCAATGCTAAATGAAACGATTTACACAAGAATACGCCGAAGTTAAGTATCACGTTGAGGCGTGTCTTGTGTAAATCGTTTTGTTAATATTAAACGGAATTTATAGTGCGGCAGCCTTTTTATTTATTGATTTCATGTACACCAGTCCGACCGCATCCGCAAGAAACCACCCGATGGGTATTGCAGCCCAGATTCCCGTGACGCCGATGGCATCGACAGCCGACAGGATATATGCGAGCAGGACGCGCGTGCCGAGCGATATGACGGTGAGCACCACGGACATGCCGGCACGTTTGATGGCGCGGTAGTAGCCGTAGAGCAGAAAGAGAAAGCCTATTCCGACGTAGAAGGCACCCTCGATTCTGAGGTAGTGAACTCCGGCAGCGATTACCTCGACCTCGGCGGCATCAATGAATATCCTCATGAGAGGGGCGGCAAAAATAAAGACCGCGGCGGATATTACGAGGCTGAAAACTCCGCTCAACAAAAATGCGGTTTTTGTGCCGCGATTGATTCGTTCTTCCTCCCCTGCACCGAAGTTCTGTGCGATGAAGGTTGAGTACGCATTGCCGAAATCCTGAACAGGGAGGTAGGCGAAGGTGTCAATCTTGACGGCGGCGGCAAAGGCAGCCATTATGACGG
>UQZF01000026.1 GCA_900545455.1 uncultured Eubacteriales bacterium | reverse complement strand
CTATTATCGTGAGCACAAGTCCCACGATGAAGAGAACAGCTCCGATGAAAATTCCCTTGTCGACCGTGAAGAATTTTTTCTTCTGGTTCTCGGGCATCGGTATAAAGCCTGTCATTCTCGCGTAGGTTCTCGTAAACGCGTTAAACAGTATAAGATTGACGCCTATCATAAGCATCGCTGCCGTGTAAAGCAATGTATTTATATCAAATCCAACAGCACCTATCGTTATCGTGTTGGCTGCAAGAATGCACATAAGCACTGCTCCGACAGCCGTAAAAAAGATTCCCGGATAGAGGAAAAGCCAGTTCGGGCTGTGCATGAGAAGGAACTTCAGATGTCTCCAGCCGTCATGAAAGCTTCTAAGATGCGGTGCCCTGCTTCTTCCGTCAGGTGAGAGCGTTGTCGGCACCTCGGTAATCTTGAGTTTATAGAGTGTAGCCTTTACGACCATCTCACTTGCATACTCCATACCGATTGTCTGGAGTCCGAGCTTCATGATTGAGTCCCTCTTATAGCCGCGCAGACCGCAGTGGAAGTCCCTTATATCGCTCTTGTAAAACAGTCTTCCGATAAATGACAGCACGGGATTTCCGATGTATCTGTGAAGCGGAGGCATGGCTCCCTTGGCGATTCCGCCCTTGAAACGGTTACCCATAACAAGGTCGTAGCCCTCCCTCAGCTTGCTCAGGAAAGGCATGAGGTTTAAAAAATCGTAGCTGTCATCGGCATCACCCATGATGACATACTCACCCTTGGCTGCCTCACAGCCTCCGATAAGTGCGGCTCCGTAGCCTCTCTGCTCAATCGGCACGACTCTTGCGCCCGCCTTGACCGCGATCTCACGCGAACCGTCGGTGCTTCCGTTGTCGGCGATGAGCACCTCACCGTTCACATTATTTTCTCTCAAAAAGGTCTGAGCCTTTTTTATACATGTCTCCAATGTCTCAGCCTCGTTAAGACATGGCATGAGAATTGTAAGTTCATACTCGTAGGACATAAACTTGTCTCCAATCTGTTTTTATTGCTTATCCTTGTACGGACCGAAATCGAGCTCGTATGGAAAATGTGTCTTTCTCTTCTCGACAGGAGGCGGTGTCATGTAGTCACCGTACATCTTCGTGAGAAGCTCCTCGAGGTGATTCGGAAAAGGAAGTGTTGTGTCCTCATACGGAAGCTCTCTGAGCGGATAAATGTCATCGACCGCGAACGTGTTCGTGTACGGGAGCGGATCACAGAAATATGCGATTCGCTTAGTCTCAACATTCTCGTAGCGTCTGTTCGCCTTCTCGCGCTTCATATAGAGCCATTCCTTGGATATTCCGAGCCACTTCATCACATGATGTCCCGCAACGCAGGCTGCCGTGACAAGCTTCGCCGTGATGCCGTGCACATAAAGGTACGGTCTCGGAATGCTTCTCAATATGAGAAGCTTGCCCCAGAACCACGCCGTCCACATCTGCCGCCAGTAGGCAAGCTTTCCGTCAGCGGCATTGTCGAGCGCATACAGGTCAAGAAAAATTCCCCAGTTGCAGTCGACATCCTTCATGGAGTATTCCCTGAATTTGGTACCTTTAAGCACAAGTCTCGTGGTCGCAAGCGGATAGTTGATGTCCGTCTCAGTGTTCAAGACCTCATACTTGTCGCCCATCTGCTCGGTCACAAGCTCCATAAAGCGCTCGTAATCCTTTCTCGGCATCGAGATGTCTATATCATCATCCCACGGTATATAGCCCTTATGTCTCAACGCACCTATACCTGTTCCGGCATAGCCGAAATATGTCAGATTGTTCTCATCACATATCCTCTTAAAATCTGTAAGAATCTCCATCTCAAGCTTTTGCAGTTGCTTTAGCTGCTCCGGCTCATAAAACTTTGGCATAATACTCCTCCATACAACTTCTTAGCAGTCACTAAATTATTAATTTAAAAGTGCAGCCTTCTCATACTGCTCCTCGACAAAGCTCTTAGCCTCCGCCGCATTCTCAGGCTTCGTATCCTCAAGCAGACAGTGAACAAAAGGCTTGTAGGTCTTGACATAGCTCATAAGAAGCGGATAGTTTAAAAGTCCTCTTCCCGAAATCACGGACTTGACAGCTCCGTCCTCAACGACAAAATCCTTGAGGTGCATACAGCATATATCGTCGCCGCAGAGCTCGAAAGCCGTGCGGATAATCTCGTCCTGCTTCTCATAGTTGCCCGCATAGATTACATTCACAGGATCAAAGATAAGCTGAAGGTTAGGTGAATTGATTGTGTCGAGCACCTTTCTTGCGCGCTCAAAATTGCATACGATATGCTTATACACAGGCTCGATTGCGATAATAACACCCATCTTCTCAGCGTACTCCACAACAGGTCTCAAGCCCTCTATGAACACATTAAGTGCCTCGTCGGTGTGATTGTCAGGTGTGAATGAATACTCCTCGTTTACCGCACCCGTCTCAGTTCCGACCATTCCCGCTCCCACAAGACTTGCAAAACGGATGTGTGCCTTGTATGTGTCCTGAGTCTTTTTAATGCTCTCCTTGTTAGGGTTAGCAAGGTTAAGATAGCAGCCGAGAACCGACACATCGACCTTATTCTGTGCACATAACTCTCTTATATAAAATGCAAGTCCCGGTGTCATAACTCCGTTGTTGACCTTAAACTCCTTCACCGCCTTAGAAAGTGCAAGCTGTGTGCAGTGAAAGCCCTGCTTATGAATATTTTCAAAAAGATTCTCCAGGCTGCTGTGTTCAACATCATGTCCTCTTACGCCTATTCTCATGGTAATCCCTCTTTCATAATTAATTTTTTCACAAACGCTCAAACGTATTGAGTATAAATATAGAATTATTTTACCATTAATATCCTTATTTTTCAATCGCAAATGTTCAATCGCACCGTATTGTGCGCCCCGCCTATCTGCACGGCATCACGGAATTTACGACAATCTGCAGCTTTCTTCTGCCGTTGTACTCATTTATTGACGGATAGTAGAGAATGTTCACCGCCCTGCCCTCCGCATAGGCGCGCTCAAGCTCATCATTTATCGAGAACATCACCGCCTCCATGGTGCAGTCCGCGGTGTGCACGTTCCCCTGCATATCCGTAAGCTGTGCCTGCTTCTCAAAGGTGAGCCTCGTAAACTGATTTTCCTTTCCCATGTGCGAGAGGTACTTTATGCGCAGACCTCTGTCGGCAAAGACGGGCTTTTCGTTGCCCTTCCCGAACGGCTCGAGCACCGACAAATCACCAATGACCTTCTCCGAAATCTACTCAAGCGGCATCGGCACGTCTATCCAGATTTTGAGCGTCAAATCCTCCTCCGTGAGATTGCAGTACTCGTTAAGCTTTCTTCTGAGCTCATCCAGCTTGTCGGGCTCTATGGACATTCCCGCCGCCATCGGATGCCCTCCGAACTTTGCGAGAAGCTCCTTGCACTGTGTCAGCTTCTCAAACATATTGTAGCTCTCTATCGAGCGCCCGGAGCCTTTAAGACAGCCCTCGCCGTCGGCGAACACTATGACCGGCTTGTTGTAGCGCTCCCTTATCTTTCCGGCGATTATCCCGACTATGCTCTCATGGCAGCCCGGCAGATACACGACAAGCACCTTGTCGTCCTTCAGTTCACTGTTCTCTATCATGTCAAAAGCCTTCTCAACGCCCTGTCTCGTGAGCTCCTTGCGCTCCTCATTGAGTGCCAAAAGCTCGCCCGCAAGGTGCTCAGCATCCTTCTTATTGTCCGCCAAAAGCATCTGAATTGCAAGCATCGCCGATTCCAAGCGCCCGCTCGCGTTGAGACACGGTCCGATGACAAAGCCGACATGGTACGATGAAATGTTAGCCCTATCAAGTTTGTTCACGTCTATGAGCGCATTGAGCCCCGCGTTGGTCGAGGTCTTGAGCTTTTTAAGTCCGAGCCTCACAATCGTTCTGTTCTCGCCCTGCAGATCAACCACATCGCCGACCGTCGCAACCGCCGCAAATTCAAGGAAATCATAAATCTCGTCAGACGGTCTGCCGTACATCTCAAAAAGTGCCTGAATAAGCTTCATAGCGACCACGGCACCACATATCTTTTTCCACGGATAAGTGCAGTCGCCCCTCGCCGGATCTACGACGGCATCGGCAGGCGGAAGTATCTCGCGCCTCACACCGTCCTCCTCCTCAAACGGCACGCCGTGATGGTCAGTCACAACCACCGTCATGCCGAGCGACTTCGCATGCTCTATCTGATTGTAGGCGGCAATTCCGTTGTCGCAGGTGATTATCACACTTCTTCCCGCCCCGTGCGCCTCATCGATAAGCCTCTCATTTATTCCGTAACCGTCGGTAACCCTATGTGGCACAACATAGTCCACATCTGCGCCGAGCCTCTTTAGCCCGCTGTACAGAATATATATGGAATTGATTCCGTCGATGTCGTAGTCTCCGACTATTCTTATCGGCTTTTTCTCATCGACAGCCGACCTCACTATATCCGCCGCCCTGTCCATATCCTTTAAAAGCCACGGCGAGTGCAGGCTTGACAGATTGCCGTTTATGTACTCCTCATACTGCTCCGGCGTGACAATATCCCTGTTTCTTATGATTCTTGCCACCACCTGGTCTATTTTATACTTATCGCCTATCGCCTTAAAATCCGCTTTTTTCGCGTAGACACGCCATTCTTCCTTCAAATCCTTTTGCTCCTGTTCTTTATTTTCCAAAGCTCTATTATATCGGAACTCCATACCCGTTTCAATGCCTATTACGCAAAAAGAACCCCGCCGCATCATGCGGCGGGGTTTCAAAACACATTATGGAAAGTGAGAGAAAGCTATTTATGCAATCTTCTTATCAACCTTGAGTGTCATACTCTTCTTGTAAGGTCTTACAAGGAGATATACGAAACCAATGATTACGAGGAATGCAACAACTGTCCAGAACGTAAATGGTGTCTCACCTGTGAAAAGACCAACAACATTGTTGATTACAAGTGATACGAGGTAAGCAAGACCACACTGGTAGCCTACTGCAATCCAGAACCACTTTGTTGAGTTCATCTCTCTCTTGATAGCACCCATAGCTGCGAAGCAAGGAGCGCAGAGAAGGTTGAATGCAAGGAAAGCATAACCGCTTGCAAGTGTGAATGTTGCTGCCATGTTAGCATATACGGAGCCCTCTCCTACGCTGTAGAGGATACCCATAGTACCAACGATGTTCTCCTTTGCAACAAGTCCTGTGATGGAAGCGACTGTTGCCTGCCAGTTGCCGAAGCCCTGTGGTACGAAAATCCAAGCGATTGCCTGACCAATCTTACCAAGAATACTCATATCAATCTCATCCTCAGAGAGCATTCTGAAGCCGTCCTCTGTGAATCCGAAGTATGTTGTGAACCAAACAATAATTGTTGAAAGGAGGATGATTGTACCAGCCTTCTTGATGAATGACCAGCCACGCTCCCACATGCTTCTTAATACTGTTCCGACTGTAGGCATATGGTATGCAGGAAGCTCCATAACGAAAGGAGCAGGATCGCCCTCGAAAATCTTAGTTTTCTTTAAAATAATACCTGAGCAGATAATTGCAAATATTCCAAGGAAGTAAGCTGATGGAGCTACCCAAGGAGCACCGCCGAAGATTGCACCTGCAACCATCGCGATGAATGGAAGCTTAGCACCACAAGGAATAAATGTTGTTGTCATAATTGTCATCTTACGGTCTCTGTCGTTCTCGATTGTACGGGAAGCCATGATACCCGGAACACCACATCCTGAACCGATAAGCATTGGAATGAATGACTTACCTGAAAGACCGAACTTACGGAAAATTCTATCCATGATGAATGCGATACGCGCCATATATCCACAGGACTCAAGGAATGCAAGGAATATAAAGAGCACGAGCATCTGAGGAACGAAACCAAGTACCGCACCGACACCGGCTACAATACCGTCAAGGATAAGTCCCTTTAACCAGTCTGCACATCCGATGGCATCAAGTCCTGACTCAAGGAGTGCAGGGATACCAGGTACCCATACACCGTAATCTGCAGGATCCGGCTCCTCATAGCCTGCTGCTGCGAGAACTGCTGCTGCTTCCTTTACGTCTGCGCCTGTAGCCTCGAACTCCTCGACGTTGAGTGTCTCCTCATCCTCAACACCGTATGTAAATGTGTATGAATCATCAAGTGAAGCAAGTGCCTCATCAACTGCTGCCTGTGCTGCTGCATCATAGTCATCAGCTTCGCTGTCAAGTGCATCGAGAACATCGTCTGCACCTACATCCTCAAGGTAACCTGATACAACATTCATAGCGTCAACGTAAGGCTCGTCGTCATCAGCGAATGCGGAAGAACCGATTGCAAAGAGATGCCAGCCATCGCCGAACACACCGTCGTTAGCCCAGTCCGTAGCCCATGTACCGACTGTTGTTACGGATACATAGTAAACGATAAACATAACTACTGCAAATATAGGAAGAGCAAGCCATCTGTTGGTTACAACCTTATCAATCTTATCTGAGGTTGTGAGCTTTCTCTTTGCATTCTTGGTTACACACTCACCGATAATCGATGAAATGTAAACGTATCTTTCATTTGTGATGATACTCTCTGTATCGTCGTCGAGCTCCTTCTCAAGAGCTGCAACCTCAGCAGATACATCAGGAACCGTCTGAAGTCTTGCGCCAATCTTGTCATCCTTCTCAAGAAGCTTGATAGCGAAGAATCTCTTCTGCTCATCAGCTACCTGTGCGCCGAGCTTTTCCTCAACAGCCTTGATTGCTGCCTCAACGCTTGGCTGGAACTCATGTACAACCTGTGCTGCCTTCTTGCTCTTTGCAAGGGCAACTGCCTTGTCGGCTGCCTCTGTGATACCTGTTCCCTTGAGGGCAGATATTGCAACAACCTCACAGCCGAGCTTCTTTGAGAGCTTATCAAGGTGTACCTTGTCTCCTGTCTTTTCGATAATATCAATCATGTTGACTGCCATGATTACAGGAATACCAAGCTCGAGAATCTGTGTTGAGAGATAAAGGTTTCTCTCGATGTTGGTACCATCTACGATGTTGATGATGGCATCCGGCTTCTCTGTGATGAGGTAATTTCTTGCAACAACCTCCTCAAGTGTGTATGGGGAGAGAGAATATATACCCGGAAGGTCAGTGATTATAACGTCCTTGTTACCCTTGAGCTTACCTTCCTTCTTTTCAACTGTAACGCCAGGCCAGTTACCTACGAACTGGTTAGATCCTGTCAGTGCATTGAACAATGTTGTTTTACCGCAGTTAGGGTTACCTGCTAAAGCAATTTTAATTGACATGCCTAAACTTCCTTTCTTTTTCTTTAATAATAGTCTTAGCGAATTAAAATTATGTACTGCTATCTTTTATTAGATAATGCTAACCCATTGTCAAAAAATAAAGGTCTATTCAACCTCTATCATCTGGGCATCTTCTTTTCTGAGTGAGAGCTCATAGCCTCTAACGGTTACCTCAACGGGATCTCCTAAAGGTGCAACCTTTCTCACATAAATTTCAACGCCCTTGGTAATTCCCATATCCATGATACGTCTCTTTACCGGTCCTGCGCCTGTAAGCTTCGCAACCTTGACAGTCTGACCTACAGCCACTTCTCTCAAAGTCTTCATAATAATCCTCCTATATAAATTGATATTGCTAACACATTTGCATGGCGCACAAACAAGCTATACCATGATTCTGCAAGCCATGTCCTTCCCTATGGCTACTCTGGAATCCTTGACATTCACAATAAGGTTGCCGCCTATATCGGATACGACCGTGACCGTTCCTCCGACAACAAATCCCAGATTCTCCAAAAACTTTCTGGTTTCTTCCTTACCCCCGACCTTTTTAATAACTCCTGACTCCCCGTCCTTCATCATTGTAATCGGCATCATATCATCCCTTCTTCGCCTAAAATAGTAATCAGTTAGTAATATCTAACTTAAATCCTTTGTTAGTATATTCTAACACTTATTAGATGTCAAGAACATTTTATAAAAAAATTACCAATTTTTATTGTGCGTTTTTACCTATAATCTTTACGTTTTTTTAACTGGAATATTTTTATTCGCGATGCTATACTTTTATCCATAAGTGTAATCCGTTACACAAATTTATTACGGAACGGAGGATTACCATGCTTTACGGAATTTTAGTTGTATCTGCAGTTATTTTTCTTTGTATACTCGCTAACAAGTTCTCGGACAAATTCGGAATGCCTACCTTAATACTCTTCATGTTTATCGGTATGCTGTTCGGAAGTGACGGAATAGTCAAAATTCCCTTTGACAACTATGAGCTCGCCGAACGAGTCTGTTCAATTGCTCTTATTTTTATAATGTTCTACGGCGGCTTTAATACCAAATGGAAGCTCGCAAAGCCGGTTGCAGCAAGAGCCGTCCTGCTCTCAACAATCGGTGTCGCAATCACCGCGGGTGTCACTGCCGTACTCTGCCATCTGGTGCTCCGCTTCTCGATGGCAGAGAGCTTCTTAATCGGTGCGGTGCTCTCCTCAACGGATGCCGCAAGCGTTTTCTCCATATTGAGGCAGAAAAAACTCAATTTAAAGGACGGCACAGCCTCACTCCTCGAGATGGAGAGCGGTAGTAACGATCCTATGTCATATATGCTCACCGTAATCGGAATCGGTCTTGTCGGAGCAGGCGAGACGGGCAACATCGCATGGAATATTTTTTCGCAGCTCACCTTCGGTTCCATAGTCGGAATCGTGTTTGCGGTGCTCACGATACTTATACTCACAAAGACCAACGTCGTGACCGACGGCCTCGACACGATTTTCATGATTGCGGCAGTTCTATTCTGCTACGCCGCTTCTGAGCTTGTCGGCGGCAACCAATACCTGAGTGTGTATTTTATGGGTATTATAATAGGTAACAGTAAGATTAAAAATAAAAACATCCTTATCCCGTTCTTTGACGGAGTTACTAGTCTCGCTCAGATACTTATCTTCTTCCTGCTCGGACTTTTGTCCTTCCCTCACAGAATGCCGCAGATAATTCTCCCGGCTCTTGCGATAGTTGTGATTCTGACACTCGTCGCAAGACCAATCGCGGTGTTTGCGATTATGCTTCCGTTCAAATCAAGCGTAAATCAATGTCTGCTCGTGTCGTGGGCGGGACTAAGAGGAGCCGCCTCGTCCGTGTTTGCGATCATGGTAATCTCAAGCGGCGCCAACATATCCTACGACCTCTTCCATATCGTGTTCATGGTTTCGCTCTTCTCAGTCGCCATACAGGGAACACTTCTGCCTGCGGCATCTAAGAAGCTTGATATGGTCGATGAGAGCGCCGATGTACGAAAGACCTTCAACGATTATCAGGAGGAATCCGCGATTACGCTTATGCGAATGTTCATCCCCGAAGGTCACAACTGGGTGGACAAAATGGTTCGGGATGTCAACATGCCGACAGGCTCACTTGCAATCATGATCAAACGAGGCAAGGAGAACATCGTAACCCGCGGTGACACCGTTATACACGCGGGCGACAACGTGATTTTAAGTGTCCCTGCCTACGAGCCGACCGCAAACGACCAGCTCGAGGAGACTCACATCGACAAGACCAACCCGTGGTGCGGCAAGACGATAGCAGAGCTTAACCTCCCGCCAAATGAACTCATCGCGATGATAATACGGCACAACGAGAACCTTATCCCGGATGGAAAGACCATCATTGAGGAGGGGGATGTGGTCGTGACGTACAAGTAAGGACATACATACAAGGGCGCCAAAATATGTTTATTTTTTGAACGTATGATTTGCGGCATGGCTTATATACTATTACTTCACTGTACGAAGCCAAGATATTCTAAGAACTCTTAATATACATTAACACGGCTTACGCCACCGATGCCAGCCGACCATCCATGGTCTGTGGCATCTTAGCCGGCATCCATGCCGACTATGGCTGTGCCTTGTAAGAGTTCCAAGAATATCTAAGCTTCTCCCATAAAAGCAACAGTATATAAGCCATGCCGCAAATCGCACAATTCGGAATAACGAACATATTTTAGCACCTTATTTATTTTATCTCTGCCCGAACGTCTCTTGCTTCGTGCGCCACACCGTTCCCCCGCCCCGCCATCACATTCCGCGCGGTGTGGCAACCCTATATTCTGTCTACAACCAAAAATCAGCCATGCTCAAGGATTGGACTGATATACTCGGCTGCATATATGTATGTCCGCGATTTATGGCTACATTAAGCGGATATACATATATGCAGCGGGTATATTTCATACAATTCCCCGCATGGCTGACTCTTTAATTGTAAATCACATACTTATAAGGTAAACAACTCCCTTACTGTTCCTTGCGCTTGCGGAACAGATACTCGTCAAGCTGCTTTTTGATGTCCTCCGGTATCTCTCTTGATACAGGGCATACCGCTGCATTCGCGAAGCGCTCCGTGAACATGGTGAGGAACTCGACATCCTTCTCGAGCTGCTCCATCGACATCACGTCCATGAGGTCGTAACGGCAGTGGATTGGTGCCACGTTGCCGCCTGCGATGCGCGCAAATGACACGGCAGGAACACTCTTGTCCGCAAACGGTGTCGAATCGCTCGAATACACACCCGTCCTTGACGCTATCGGGAAGCCAACCTCGGCAGCCATGTATGAAATGTAGTGCGACAGCTTGTTCTCGGCAGATACACACGCGATGAATTTTCCCATGTAGGTTCCTATCATATCGAGATTGATATTGAGTGCGAACTTCTCAAGCTCCTCCTCGTGCGCTTTCACATAAGCCTTGGAGCCGAGCAGACCTCTCTCCTCGCTTCCGCAGAACACAAAGCGGAGTCCGTAGTTTAACTTCTTATCTTTGAGCTTCTCCATGATTCCGAGAAGTCCCGCACAGCCGCTCATATTGTCGTAAGCTCCGTGAGATAAGGTGGTCGAATCGTAATGTGCACTGAGCACAATGTACTCATCCCTCGCGCCCGGAAGCTCGGCAACCACGTTGTGAGACTCTCCGTCGTACTCCTTCTGTGTGACCTCGAGTCTTACACTCTTAACGCCGTTCTTCACAAGCTCCACAGCCTCGCCTGCGTTAATCATGGCACATAGAAGCTTCTTCTCCTCACCCACAACTGCCTCGCGCAGGTCTCTCTGCTCAATATCCCTTTCAGGATAATGTACATTTCCGTACTGGAACAGGATTGCCTTCGCTCCCGCCTTTACCAAGTCCTGATATGTAAAAAATCCTACTCCGCCGACATCCATCAGCACTATCTTGTCCTTTGCGCCCGCGATTGACACCTTGTCCGTGCCCGGCATATAGTAGAGCTCGCCCTCTGCCACTCCGTTTCCGCAGCAGGCGAAAGCCTTGCACTCAATCTCGGTGCCGTCGGCATAAAGATGCGCCTCCTCAATGTCACCCATAGCCACGCGGAAGCTCTCTATCCAAGCCTTGACGCCGAGCTGTTCACACTGACATTTGATGTACTCGGCAACCTGCAGCTCCTCCTTTGTGCCGCTCGCATGAACGAAATCCGTGTTCTCAAAAATGCTCTTAAAATTCATGTTTCTTCTCCTTATCTTATAAATTCCTGTTAAACAAAAACTGCCGCCGGAGAAGCTCTCTCCGTGCGGCAGTATATTTAATAATTACTTATTCTTCTTAACACCCTTCTTTAATACATACCAGAGTGCGCCTGTGATACATACTGAAGAATATCCGCCGCAGATAATACCTACCATGAGAGGTGCTGCGAACTCACGGATTGCACTCACTCCGAGAATGAAGAGAATCACAACCATTACAAATGTAGTGAGTGTCGTGTACACTGAACGTCTCATTGTCTGGGAGATACTTGTGTTAACTATCTCGGCGAGGTCTGCCTTGCCCATCTGACCAAGGTTCTCTCTGATACGGTCAAAGATAACGATTGTCGCATTGATTGAGTAACCTACGATTGTAAGCATACATGCGATAAATGTATTTCCGAGAGTTATTCTCGCAACAGCGTAGAAGCCTACAACCACAAGCACATCATGTAAAAGTGCAAGAACGGCACTTCCCGCAAAGCGGATGTCCTTGAATCTGAACCAGATATAGAGGAGCATACATACCGTAGCTATGATTACGGCGACAATAGCGTCTGCCTTCATCTCGTTGCTGACTGCACCTGAAATATTCTCTGTGAGGATTGAGCTCTGCTCAACACCGTACTTTGATGTGAATAACTCCTCAAGTGCCTCTCTCTGCTCTATCGTGAGGTTGTTAGTCTTAAATACTACGTCGTTTCCACCCTGAACCTTCTGCTGCTGAACGGTTGAATCGCCGATTGCAGCCACAATGTCAGGAATGATTGTGCTCTCAATCTCAGCCTGTGAGTAGTCCTGATTGAAGGTAACCGTTGTAGATGTACCGCCCTTGAAATCAAGACCGTAGTTGAACATCCCCTTGCCGCGCGCGCCGTTGATTGAAACGGTTGCAACGCCGATAAGGATGAGTACTGCGGAAATACAGAAGAAAATGTTCTTCTTTCCGATAAAGTTGAGTGTCTTTGTGCTCTTTATCATGCCGTAAAGCTGCTCGTTCTTTGCACCAAAGTCATAGAATAACTTGAGAAGTAATCTTGTGACAACGAGTGCCGTGAACATGGAAACGATAATACCGATTGCAAGAGTGTATGCAAAGCCCTTTACCGCACCTGAACCCTTGAGTCCGAGAACGAATGCTGCAATAAGAGTTGTGATGTTACCGTCAAAAATTGCCGAGAACGCCTTGTTGAAACCAATCTTCATCGCAGACTGAACAGTCTTGCCCGTGCCAAGCTCCTCCTTGATACGCTCGAAAATGATTACGTTGGCGTCGACCGCCATACCAATTGAGAGTATGATACCCGCAATACCCGGAAGTGTGAAGGTAAGACCTGCCACATTGATAATGATAAGGACAAGCATTGTGTAAATGCAGAGCGCGATGCTCGCTGCAAGTCCCGGAATACGGTAAACGATGATCATGAATAAAATGATGATTGCAAGACCGATTGCGCCTGCTAAAAGGCTGGTGCGGATTGCATCCTGACCAAGCTTAGCTCCTACAACCTGAGAACGAACCTCCTCAAGCTTGACAGGAAGTGCACCGATTCTGATTGTCGATGCAAGGTTGTCCGCCGTCTGGTAATCTGCCATACCGTTGATTACGGCATTTCCGTCCGTGATATGAGCACTTACTCTCGGAACACTGATGAACTCATTATCATAGTAGATACCGATTGTGTAGCCGTTCTCATAAGCAACCTGAGTTGCGTCCGCAAACTTCTGTGCTCCCTCATCGTAGAGGTTGAGCTCTACAACGAATTCTCTTGAGCCTGTGCTTGTCTGCTGTGAGCCTGCTGAAGCGGTCTTCACGTCGGCACCTGTGAGAAGTATGCTGCCGTCTGCCTCTAACTCCTCGATTGTCTTGTTGAGAGTGTACTTGTACTCGATTGACTGACCGTCATCGGAGAGTGCAAGAGCACCTGTGTAGTTGTCTGTTCCGTCAGAGCCCTTCTGTGTGATAAAGTAGAGCTCACCCGGCTTACCCATCTGTGAGAGCACCTCGTTGGCATCCGTAACACCTGGAATCTCTATTGTGATACGGTTAGAGCCCTCCTGGTAAACCTCAGCATCAGGAGTGTATCCTTCTGCTCTCTTCTGAAGAATATATGTCGCATCCTTCAAATCCTGACTGTCCACATCGTCGCCGACAGCTTCATAAGTGATGCTGACACCACCTGCAAGGTCAAGACCAAGCTTAATTCCGGACATGCTTCCGTCCTTTGAGCTGCCCCATCCGAAAACTACCGTGTAAGCAAGAAAAGCAATTACGGCAATCCACGCGAGGGACTTTAAAATCTTCTTAACCATTTTCTTTTTTCCTTTCGCTTATGCTTTTTTATAGGTAATTGCACAGCTGCGTCACTGAATATCCGATGCCATGCAATCAGCTAATACTTATTTATCCGCAAGCGGAGCTTACTCCTCTTCCTGTGCATCAGCAAGAGCAGCCTTAATCATAATAGCGCACTCAACACGCTTTCTCTCCATCTCACATCCGACCTCATAGCTGTCGTTGATGTTGCCGTGGAAGTTGTAGGAGTTGGCAGCACAGCCACCGCTGCAGAACAGCTTTGCAAAGCAGTCCTTGCACTTAGGCTTGGAGTAGACATTGCACTGCTTGAACTCCTCGCAGATATTCTTTCTCACGATGCCGTCGTCAACATTTCCGAGAAGGAAATCCTCGTTGCCGACGAACTGATGGCAAGGATAGAAATCACCCCAAGGTGTGACTGCAAGGTACTCTGTACCCGAACCGCAGCCTGAAAGTCTCTTGTACACACAAGGACCTCCCGTGAGGTCTATCATGAAGTGGAAGAAATTGAACCCCCTTCCCTCCTTCTCGCGCTTGATCATCTCAACCGCGAGCTTATCGTACTCCTCAAAAATCTGAGGAAGGTCCTCTGTTCTTAACGCATACGCATCCTCAGGCGAAGCCACAACAGGCTCAACCGAAATCTGCTTAAAGCCCTGATCCGCAAGGCTTAACACGTCGTTGGAGAAATCAAGATTAAAGTGAGTGAATGTACCTCTCACATAGTAGTTGGTCTGATTGCGGCTCTCGGCAACTTTCTTGAACTTAGGCATAATGAGGTCATAACTTCCCTTTCCGTTGCGGAAAGGTCTCATTCTGTCATGTACCGCCTTACGTCCGTCGGTGCTGAGAACTATATTTCCCATCTCCTTGTTTACGAAATCGAGAATCTCGTCATTTAAGAGAACTCCGTTCGTCGTGAGTGTGAATCTGAACTTCTTATTGTTAGCCTCCTCGATTGAACGACCGTACTCAACAAGCTGCTTTACAACCTCCCAGTTCATGAGAGGCTCGCCGCCGAAGAAATCGACCTCGAGATTTCTTCTTGTGCCTGAATTGGCAACAAGGAAATCCAGTGCCTTCTTTCCGACTTCAAAGCTCATGAGAGCTCGTCTTCCGTGATACTCGCCCTCCTCGGCGAAACAGTACTGACATGCCAAGTTACAGTCATGTGCAATATGTAAACACAGTGCCTTAACAACCGGCTGACGGTTCTTAAAGCTGTCTATGTAATTTTCGTAAATATCCTCCGTAAAAAGAGAGCCCGCATCCTTAAGTTCAGTTATCTCCTCATACGCTTCCTTAATGTCATCTGCCGAATACTTGTCTGCAAGCCCGGCAGTAATCTCATCGAGACTCATGTTCTCGTACATCGGTATCATATCATAGACAATCTCATCGACAACATGTACGGAGCCGCTGTTAACGTCCAACACAATATTATACCCGTTATTTTTATACTGGTGTACCATCATAATTCCTTCCTAAACTTAAACTCTACCTTAACCGCAATAGACCGGATAGCCGTCCTCAGACAGCCGTCCGGTTCATGCGGGGCATTATTACATTATGTAATTATATGCCTGATTATTTGTTCTCACAGCTCTGGTTACCAACTGTGCAGGATGTCTTACATGCTGACTGGCAGGATGTCTGGCACTCGCCACAGCCGCCCTTCTTCATGGACTCCTTAAGATTTCTTGTGTTAATTGTCTTAACGTGCTTCATGAAAAACACCTCCTTATTAAAATAAGCTCCATAGATTATATCACATACTTTTCATTTTTAAAAGCTTTTTTTGTAATTGGTAAATTTACTATAAATTTGTATTATTTGTTGTAATAGTTACCCCAGTTGTCGACAATATCCTTTGCCTCGTTAAGTCCGAGACCTGTTCTGTCACGGACCTCCCTTATGGCATCTGTTAAGGAGCCGCTCACAACAAGTGCATTGATCTGATCAAGCTCCTCCCGGGTAAATTTAGCACCTGCCATCTCAACATAGTTTGTTGAAGCCGCCTGTGCCGGTGCTGCCTTCTTCTTTTTCTTGGATGCCAATACAAAATAGAGGGCAAATAAGAAAACACCTATAACAACTGCGATAATACCGCCGATTGTGAGCATTCTTACATTTGATAACACACAGCTTTCAAGGCATATCGGAAGAACATACTCATCAATTTCATCATTGCCAAAGCCTACCTCTTCAAACCACTCCTTCATGTACTTGTATGCCTCGTCATCGAGCTTCTGGACATTTCCCTCGAACTCGTAAGGAACATCAGCGTAGTAGCCGTTCAATGTGCTTTCGCAAATATCGTCAAATAAATCCTTGTCATCCTGATTAACCTTTACGGACATATAGTACGAATCATAGCCATCGGATACAGGAATGATATAATAATAACTGTATGTACGTCCTGTGACATTGCCTGTCTTGGAATTCTTTCTTGTTGTCTCAAGTGTAGCGTAAGTGTCAAATGTCACGTCTATTTCCGTCTTAACCGCATCGCCGACCTTAATCTCATCATAAGAAACATCATAGATGTCATAAGGTTTCATAAATGCCGATTTAATATCATTTCTTCCACCTATTAAAATCGCGAGTCCAAAAATTATGAACACGAATGCCACTGAAATCATTCCGCTGCCGTTTGTTTTTCTCTTTGCCATCTTCATTTCCTCTCTCATATTTTATTTGTGATAGAATCTATTCTCCCGATACAGGGATTCCCTTAAGCAGAACCGCATACGGTCCTGAATACAGGCTGCTCTCATAGCGTTCCTTAGAAAAAACCATGCTGCTCTGTGCGTCAATAAAGCTTCCGTTCACCGAACCTCCGGTTACAAGGTTTACTTTTCCGTTATCATAAAGATATGCAAGTCTTATCTCTCCGGCAAAATGCCCTGACATCGAATTCATGTTAAAGTCCGAAAAACTCACGACATGAAGCACGCGCCCCGACTTCATCTTCTCAAGGCTCAGTGTTCCGTTGTCGACAATCATCTTATTGTACTCACCCGTCGGCTGCACATTTAAATACTGTGCCATTCTGAGCCCGCCGTGAATATTTTTTAAGACACCGTTCTTTATGAGTTCGCAATCCTTCATTCTTATTCCGTCATTGTTATAAGGAACAGATGAGTGAAGTGTAATGTTAAGCCTTTCACCGCTCACATCGTCTCCCTGTACATTCATTCCTGTTTCGTAGGTTGAATATTTAGGATAAACATTGTACGCATCGGATCTCCACTTGTAGAATGAAAGCACTTCCCTTACGCTGTCCTCAGACAGAAGTACATCATACTTTCCCGCAGCCGGTGCCTTGTCGGCCTTAGCTCTGTCGACAACAACCGCAAGCTTGTCTGCGACAAGCTTTTCTAAACTGTCCTCCGAAAGTTCATCGTAGGAAAAATCCTGATACATCTCAACATCGGCAGGTTCAAGACACTGAACAACAAACTCGCCCTTAACGGAATACTCCTCATAGGAGCAGTCAACACCATTGCTGTTAAAAATGTTTACCGTCCTCTTCTCGACGAAAAGTTCAGCCGAATTTATGAAGCTGTCATCTCTGTTGTCAGCAAAAAAGAGTGCCTTCGTCATGCGTCCTGCAGCTTCCTCAAGCGATACTCCCGCCAGACTTCCGTCCGCCTTTATGAAATCCTCCTTGCCGCCCTTCACAAGCTCATAGTAAGGATTCATGGCAAATTCTGCCGCATAGTATGCATCGCTTATTGTACTCTTAACCTCATTTTCATCCATTCCCTGATGAATCATGCATGAAGCAGCTCCCCTGCGGCTCTTTGCATCATCATCATGATATACCGTAACATTCCATTCATCAAGGTTCTCCGTGCGGGTCATATCAAGAGTCTGCCTTATAAAGAACATTTCCTTGCAGTTTTTCTTAACCTCGGTAATCAGATAGTTCTGAATGCCGAGAGCCTTGAGTGAACCAATAATTATATCTTTCATATTTCTCATCCTATCCTAATCTGATTTTTGCCTTAATGTAAGGACCACCATCCGATACTTTCACGAATTCCTTATAGCCCTTGCCGCAGAAACCGCTTCCTCTGAGTTCAAAGTCATCCGATACCATTGTTATCGACTTGAGAAGATCCGGAACATATCCTGTGAGAACTATAGGCGAATATACCTTTCCCGTAAGTTTTCCGTTCTTAATCTCTCTTGCCATATTTACAAGGCACTGTATTCCCCAGTTTTTCGGATCCTCCATTCCGCTTGTCGCATTTTCAAGAAGGAAACCGTCCGATATCGAAGCAATCATATCTTCAAGCTTATCGTGACCTGCCTCAAAATATGTGTTGGTCATACGTGTATAAGCCTTTCTTCTGTAGCTCTCTCTTCTTGAGTTTCCGGTAGGAACCGTATCAAGCCTCATAGCAGCCATCGTGTCGGATATTCCCTGCTTCAGTACACCGTTCTCGATTATCACTGTGTCCTTTGCTTCCACGCCGTCATCGTCAAAGAAATAGCTTGCAACCTCATCGGCCGCAGCAGCACCGTCATGCATATTGACGAGAGGGGATGCCACATACTCACCGACATATTCTTCCGCGAGAGCTCTCTTCTTTGCAAACATATCCATTTCAACACCGTGTCCGAATGCCTCGTGTACAATCATTCCCGTAACTTCAGGCGTACATATACAGTCATACTCCCCCGGCGTAATCGGTTCACTGTCAAGAAGTGCTATGGTCATCTCAACCGAGTGCTTCATGCTGCTCTCAAGCTTGTCAAGCACCTCTGCACCTCCAAGATTCGATGCGCTGGTAAAATAGCTCTTAACCTCGCTGTCCTTTCTGGCAACAAACGACATTGCGCAGTCGGTTATCATAATATTCTGTTCCATATCCTTATTCTCTGACAAAAACAGCTTGGAATACTTTCTGCAGCTCAACCTTGTACCACAGTCAAGAATCTTATCATCCGAAGCGATTCCCTTCTGTCTGAGGGCCGAGAGCTTATCTGTTATAGCCTGCGCTCCAAGTGTAAACGGATTAATTTCGTACTGTGTACTCTTGACAAAGCTTACGGGCTCATCGTCCAATTTTGCAAGCTTTATCTTCTCCACACAGTCAGGGACCGCCTTTTTAAGCTTCTCTATTTCATCAATAATACCCGCTGCCTGCTTCTTTACATCACTCTCAAGCTTGTTAAATGAATACTCCGCATACTCTCCGTCCGAATAGACCTTGATAACAAATCCTCTGTTGCAGAGCATTCCGAAATCGCCAAGACTTATGCCGGATGCCGTTACGGAATATATCTTTGCCTCGGAATCTACGGCAAGTATCGATGCATATTCATATTTTTCAAGCAGAACACCCAAAAGCTCCTTAAGAACCGGCTTAGTGAGCTTAAGGAATCTGCTTCCTTCAACATTTTTCTTGTCTCCCATGTTCTTTCCTCTTCATAAAAAATATGGCAGTTCAGCATATACGCCGTACTGCCATAGATATATTACTTCACATTGCAAAATTTGTCCAGTAGTCCTCTTTTCCTATTGTTAAATAAATCACAACCTTATGCATTGAACATTACTTTCTCGCTGTTAAACGCCTTTGTCATGATAACAACCAGTATAGCTGCAAACGCATAAGTACTTATTGTAGTTGCAAGAAAATTCGGCATTGTGATTTCCCTCATCAGTATGTCCTTAAATGCCATTGAACTGCCGTACACCGGAATCAGGTACTTATAGAACACACCATCTGCAGATGTATACATCGTTATCATTCCGGCAACAATAACAAGAATGTATACCGGAGAAATATATGACGATGCCTCTTTCACATTTTTTGCAAAGACAGCTACCATACATATAATTGACACATATAAAAGCACAACGCCAATCATAAGTATAATCATCTGCGCAATCTGCGTTCCGGTGAAACTGATTGTCATGCCCGCAAGCGTGTCTCCGTCACCGATATTTTTAATAAGCATTGGAAGTGCAATTATCATTGATATAATGTATACCGCCGCCGACATCACAGCCAGTATTGCAAGTGAAAATACCTTTCCAAGAACAATCTGCTCACGCTTAACCGGTGACAGAAGCATTGTTGCAAGCGTTCCTCTCTCCTTTTCCCCTGCTATCATGTCAACGCCAAGTCCCATAGCCCCCGCAAATATAAGCATTGTAATAAAGTAAGGAAGCATCATTCCAAGCATCTTTCCGACAGCCTTATCCTCATCCTGGAGCTGATTGTCATTGACAAAGAACATCTCAACCGCGGCATAGTTTCCGAACCTGTTTCCGAGAAGCATCTGCTTGTATGCGTCAAGATATGAAGCATAGATTTCCCTCGCCTGCGATGAATAATCCTCTGAAGGATTGTAAAAAAGTTCAATTTCAGGTGTCACTACCTTGTCAATATCATTCATGCCGGCCTCAACCTGTTCCTCGAAACCATCAGGAAATATCATAACCAAATCGGTTGTCTTGTCGTAAAGTCCCGCCTTGGCGGCATCAATTCCATCGCCGTCCGCTCCGTCAAGACATATATAACCGTCAAGCTCCGCAGTCTGTGCAAATGTCTTAAAGCTCTCCGGTTCATTTACCACATAGACAACCGGGTCATGTGCCTGTACATCGTCAATCTGATTCTTTACAAGCATTCCTATGAGTGAAAAAAGACCTACAACCAGAATAACCGGCAGTATGAACAGTGACATAATCATCTTTCTATCCTTAAAAACTCTTCTGAGCTCCTTAGATACAATAGCCTTGATACCGTACATTTATCTGTCCTCCTTGTGATTAATACTGTAAAGTTCAAAGAAGGCATCCTCCAAATTATCCATGCCCGTCTTATCATATATATCTTTAAGCGTCCCCTCAGCCGTCTTTTTTCCGTCTATTGTCACAACAAGTCTGTCACAGAGCTTCTCAGCCTCCGACATTATATGCGTTGACACTATGACAAGCTTTCCCTTCTTCTTGAGTTCAAGAAGATAATCCGTGACAGAGCGCGCCGTGATAATATCAAGTCCCGATGTTGGCTCATCGAAAATAACTATATCAGGGTCATGTACAAGACTCACCGCAATCGCCGCCTTCTGCTTCATTCCCGTCGACAGCTCATCTATCTTCTTATCCTCAAACCCGTCTATTCCGAAATAGGAAAACAATTCTTTCCTGCGCTCTTCAAGCTTATCTTCCGGAACCTGATGAAGCTTTCCGAAAAAATCAAAAAGATATCTTGCCGAAAACTGCGGGTCAAGCTTAATCTCATTGGTGAGAAATCCTATACTTGCCCTCACCGCCTCCGGTTCCTTCACCGTGTCATGTCCGTCAACAATCACCGTACCTTCCGTCGGCTTTAAAAGCGTCGCAATACATCTGAGCGTAGTTGTCTTACCGGCTCCGTTAGGTCCCAGCAATCCAAGTATCTCGCCCTTCTTCGCCTCAAAAGATACACCGTCAACAGCCACCTTGGTATTGCTCTTTGTCTTAAGCTTCTTCATCTGTCCGGATGAAAGCTTATAAATCTTCGTCAGATTCTTAATCTCTATCATATCTGCTCCTCCAACTCATAAAAGCTTTTATACTTTATTTCCCTTACAAGCACATTATATATCGTCATTACAAAATGTCAAGTATTTTTTACATTTTGTCATTATGATTAATGATATTCGCAATCCGCTTCGCTGCTTGCTCATATAAAATCAATGCTTCGCATTTATTTTATTTTATAAAAAACCGGATTCTAATTGATATTCATATCACATTGATATTTATACCAAATAAAATCCTGTTTTAAGAACTTGTATGTACTTATTCTATTACAAATGCTTTCATTCTGTCCTCAAGATCCTGTGCAATCTTTTTAAGCTGTACAGCATCATCGGCAATGCCTTCAACGGTTCCCATTGCCATGGATGTCGATGCACTCGTCTCCTCGGTGGATGCCGCATTCTCCTGTGAAACGGACGAGAGGTTCTGGATGACATCAACAACTTTCTCCTTTGACTTATCCATATTGGCAACGCTTGCAGCAATGCTGTCAATTCTGTCAATGAGTCCTATTATTCCCTTTATTACCTGATTGAGAATGTCCGCAGTCTTTTTCATGTCCTCAGACTGCTTGTTGACAATCTTATTGACCGCATCAGTCTTCTCAACGGTCTCGTTCGACTTCGTCTCAAGATCATGTATAATATCCTGAATATCAGCTGCAGATGATGTCGTCTGTTCGGCGAGCTGCTTGATGTTCTCCGCAACAACCGCAAATCCGCGTCCTGCATCTCCCGCTCTCGCAGCCTCAATTGATGCATTGAGTGAGAGAAGGTTGGTCTGGCTTGCTATCTCTGTTATAAGATTTACAACTTCCGCAATCTTCTCGGCAGCCTGATTTGCC
>UQZF01000025.1 GCA_900545455.1 uncultured Eubacteriales bacterium | reverse complement strand
CAACGAATGTGGGCAAGTGCCTCATTTCAACGCTGTTTTTTTACAGCACCTTTTTTCTTTCTGTATATCAATATATATGCTGTCACGATTCCAATCAGGCTCACAAAGGATATGGCCTCTGCCACTCTCCACTTCACAGGCGCCTTGAATCTGACATTTATCCTGCCGGAGTAACCCTCAGGGATTATAACCGTTATTGTTTTTCTTGTATCATCCACAATATCAAAATTCTGACCGCTTACACTGTCATAAGCGACATATCCCTTATAGTAGTATATCGGAAGTGTTATACTGCTTTCAGCGGAATTATTTACGACATTAAAGCCCGTCACGCCTTTTCCCTCGTAGGCGTAATCATATACCTCGAGGGAACCGCTGTCGTATATAGGATTTGTATTGTCAGCCAGACTGTCACTTGCGTGGCTTGGAAGGTATTCGAGTGTGCCTATGAGCCTGTCATTACAATCGTACTCGGAATATATGATTGTATTATCCATGACATATAAATAATTGCTGCAAAAATAGCCCACTGACACGAAGGTTAATACAACCATCAGCAATCCAAGGCATTTTGTTTTTTGACGACCGTAAAAATCATCCAGTATATTCAAAGCCTCTATGGTCGTATAGCTGCCGCACGCCATGACAATTCCTATATATCTCCATGGGAACTGCACGGCGGATAAAAAAGCTTCTATTTTCTGCAGCTTAAACGATATTCCTATTGCATCCCACGGGAAAAGCTGTGTGGAAAGAAGCATTGCAATAAGCGTGAGCAATAAGCCTGTCATGCCTCTTTTGTAGTTATTCTTTACGGCTTCTGAAATATATTTTTTCCTGTTAAGGGCAATCCAGAGCATTGCTCCACAGCCAATAATTATTCCCGGTCCCGGTGCAAACGGAATATCATGACGTGTTCCCGTGCTGTTGCTTGTTCCTTCCGCGTCACCAAATATTGTAAACAACTGTGCCGGTACTGCTCCCTGACCTTGAATATTTCCTTCTTCCACTCTGCTCGATATTTCAATCTCCATATTCATACCACTGTAGAGTACATAAATTACTCCGATATTGATAAATAATACCATAATGATTGATGCAAGGAGCATAAAAAAGCGTTTCTTCTCGAATGTCTTTTTAAAATAGATAAGCGCAAACAAAGCTATAAACTGTGCTGCCATCTCAACCGAGAGAACATGACACTGTATAATTCCCGTAACGCCGAACACCAATGGAAGTATATCGGAAAATTCCAGTTTTTTAGAATCCTTTTCGTAAACGCGATACAAGCCATATATGACAAGCGGTAAAAAGGTCAAGGCGGTATACTCGCCAACCGCTGACCTGCTGAAAATATTTGTAAACCTATATATTGACAGACAATATATCAGACACGCAATAAATGTTATACGTTTGTTCTTTGCAATTTTGCCAAATGAATACCATGCAATCAGCGTGGTGGCAACATTCACAACGAAAATATAAATATAGTAAGATATATATAACGGAACATACATACTATATAATATGGCAGGAATATATAAAAACAACTGCGGGTAAAATATCGGTGTCGCATAGCCATAGCCCTGCATCATGTGGGGCTGAATATATATTCTCCAGTCGCCCTCCCTTATTCCCTGCGCTATCGCCACTATTCTGTTTAAATGAAATCCAAGGTCAGGACATCCGTCATAGATGTACCTTGAAAACAGCAGTAAGCTTGACGCAAAAACTATGGTGCATATTCCTATGACGCTGTTTTTGTTTGGAGTATTTTCACTTATGAAGAAATAGTACACTCCGCCGTTTAAGACAAGCATCAATAGCAAAAATCCCACAACCATAAGTATTCGGAAAGAAATCTTCTCGGTGAAGGTCACGAAGAGTATTCTCGCTTCCTCGTTTCCTGAATATGTCTGAAGCCTGAAATTGATATGCTCATTTCCGAGCACATTGTTGAGCCAGCACAGTGTCGTCACAGAATCCGAATCGGTATTCAACTGAATTGCCGTGGAATAAAAATATGACGGAGCCTTTTCTGCATTCATCATAAAATCAATACCAACATAATTATCCCATCCGGTTATGGCATAGCCAATCTCAACCTCGTATGCACCGTAAGGAAGCTTAACGCTTCCCGACGTGACATAATCTCCCGAAAAATCGAGCACTGTTTTTCCGGCAGGGCGAATCGAAAGCACCAACAGCCCCATAAAAAGAACAACCTGTATAATTGTAAAAATTCTGTATGTCCTGTGTTCCTTAAAAAGCTTCTTTAATCCGTTCATCATATACCTTCCTACTCACCCCCGAGTGTCTTTATCGCAAGTTCAATTGCTGCAGACGCAGCCTTTTCACGAATCTGCTGTCTGTCGCCCTCAAAATGATGACACTCAACAGTCGTCTCTCCATCGTAATAACAGCCTATATAGCACAAGCCCACGGGATAGTCGGGTGTTCCGCCGTCAGGTCCCGCAATTCCCGTGATTGAGAGAGCAGCATCGGCTCCGGCAGCCTTTGCCGCGCCCTCCGCCATCTCCCTTGCCACTTCCTCGCTGTAAACCGTGTACTGCTCGAGAGTTGCCCTCTTAACGCTCAATATTCGCATCTTGGCATCCTCGGAGTATGTTATATAGCCCGCCTCGAACACATCGGAGACGCCCGCAACATTCACAAGCTTTGCGGCGATAAGACCTCCCGTGCAGGACTCGGCGGTTGTGATTCTGAGCTCACGCTCGAATAATATCCTAACCAGCTTCTCTTCCATCATTTTACACTAATTGTCCTTTAAAACATCCTTATTCTGTACAAGGTATACGATAAGTGAGTATACCGTGAGCACGAGTGCCGCATATATGAATACCTGCTCGACATATCGCATGAAACCGAAAGGCAGTCTTGCAATCAGAAGGCAGCACATAATCATCTGTACGGTCGTCTTAATCTTTCCCGACATTCCCGCAGCTATAACCACATTCTTCTCAGCGGCGATAAGCCTGAAACCGCTTATGATAAATTCTCTTGCGATTATGATTATTACTATCCACGCAGGCATGATTCCCATGCCCGTAAAAGCTATCATCGCGGAGCACACAAGGAGCTTGTCCGCGAGCGGATCCATAAACTTGCCGAAATTGGTCACTAGATTGTATTTTCTCGCGATTTTTCCGTCAAGCATATCCGTGAGGCTTGCTATAATAAATATCGCAAGCGCAACATATCTGCTTCCCGCAAAGAAATCAGTCATGAGAAACACAAGAAAAAAAGGTATCATTATAACTCTGGCTATTGTAAGTTTATTAGGTAAATTCATTATACAAGCTCTCCTATCAAGTCATATTCTAATGCTCCGGTAACCTTTACCTGGCAGAAATCTCCCGACATAAGCTCCTCGTCGGTATTGACAAATATATACCCGTCGACATTAGGTGCGTCCATATATGTTCTTCCGACGTATGCGTTCTCATCCGCAACCTTACCCTCAATCATGACAGTGAGTACCTTTCCTATCTGCTCCTGTGAAAGGTCGGACGAAATCTCCTGCTGAAGCTCCATGAGACGGTCACGCCTCTCCTCTTTCACATCGTCGGGAATCTGACCGTCCATCTCGGCAGCCTTGGTTCCGGTCTCAGGCGAGTATGTGAATACACCAAGTCTTGTAAACTCAATCTCATCGATGAACTCCATGAGTTCCTCATGATCCTCCTCGGTCTCTCCCGGAAATCCGGCTATGAGAGAGGTTCTGAGTGCTATATCCGGAATCTCCTCTCTGAGTTTTGCAATGCGTTCGGTGAGTTCGGCACGGTTCGTCTTTCTGTTCATCCTCTTTAATATATTGTCGGATGCGTGCTGGATAGGAATATCAAGATAGTGGCATATCTTCGGTTCTTCCTTCATCACCTGAATGAGCTCATCGTATATTTCTTCAGGATAACAATACATGACTCTTATCCAGCGGAGCCCGTCAATTCTGCACAGCTTCCTTAAAAGCTCGTGAAGCATCTTCTTTCCGTAGAGGTCAACACCGTAAAGTGTCGTCTCCTGTGCCACAAGTATAAGTTCCTTCACTCCTCCCGCCACGAGAGTCTTTGCCTCCTCGACCAAGTCCTCCATCGGATAACTTCTGTAGTGGCCTCGAAGCATCGGAATAATGCAGTAGGTGCAGTACTTATCACAGCCCTCGGCAATCTTGAGATGTGCGTAGTGTCCACCGGTTGTCACAACTCTTTTAGCCTTTATCATCTCAGGCTTGTAGTCGGACATTCCGAACACAAGATTGACCTCAGGGAGTTCCTTTTTAATTTCTTCCTTATAACGCTGTGCGAGGCATCCCGTCACGATAAGCTTTTTGCACTTTCCGGTCTCCTTAAGCTTACCCATCTCAATAATCGTGTTGATGCTCTCTTCCTGCGCATCGCCTATAAAGGCACAGGTATTCACAATCACAACATCAGCATCATACTCATCGTCAGTCAGCTCATAGTGGGCTTCGTGAAGCATACCGAGCATCTTCTCGGAATCAACCAGATTCTTATCACAGCCAAGTGATACATAAAAAACTTTCATATATTTCCTCATTTCTTTTCAAAAGTAATGTTATATTTTTACATAAGCGGGGCAAACAGACGAAGTACTGCCTTAAATGTCCCGAGAATCAGAGACCTTTTCCTTGGTCTGTTTTTCTTCAATACTTCCTCGCATATTCCGAATGTATCTTCAAAATCATTTTTAATGCCTGCTATTGCATCGGAATTGTATATAAATGTTCCGCATTCAAAGTGCAGATACAGACTTCTGTAGTCCATATTGATTGTTCCCACAACTCCCACCTCATCATCGCACACATAGCATTTCGCATGAATGAAGCCCGGAGTATAGTGATATATCCTCACGCCCGCATCTATAAGCTGCGGATAATATGACTTCGTGAGCATATATATTATCTTCTTATCAGGTATTCCAGGTGTTATGATTCTTACATCAATGCCCGACTTTGAGGCGAGGCACAACGCCTCCATCATCTCATTGTCTATGATGAGATAAGGCGTTGAAATGTAGACATATCTCTTGGCATGCTTGATGATGTTGAGATATACATTCTCACCGACGCACTCATGGTCAAGCGGTGAATCCGAGAACGGAACCACCACCGCCTTGTCGTCTGATGCCTTGTACTTTGGAATGTCAAAGTACTTTTCATAGCCGGCATCCGTATCCTCAATCGAGTTCCACATCTGTAGGAACATGATGACGTGATTTCTCACTGCATCGCCCTCTAACCTTACGGCGGTATCCTTCCAGTGTCCGTAAGGGTTTACTATGTTGAAGTACTCATCACACATATTAAATCCGCCGTTGAAACTCACACGTCCGTCGATGACCATAATCTTTCTATGGTCACGGTTGTTCATGAATATGTAGAAAATCGGAACCAGCGGGTTGAAGGCGCGAACCTTGATTCCCTTTGAGAGCAGTCTCTTCACGAACTTATTATTGAAGTATCCGAGGCTTCCGAAGTCGTCATATATCATTCTGACCTCGACCCCCTCCTTAACCTTCTTCTCAAGCACAGCCTCAATCCTGGCAAACGCCTCGGCATCCTCGAATGCAAAGTACTCCATGAATATGTATTTCTCAGCCTCAGAAAGTGCTTTTATCATCGCGTCAAATGCGCCCTCGGTCTGTGAAAAATATGTCACATCGGTATTTTTAAAGGCACCGTAGCCGCTGTACTTCGACAGATAGTAGCACTGTGAACGCACATCCTCATTATCATGCAGCTCCTCAAGCAGAGCTTCATCGTCAGCCTTGTATTTGTCAAAGCGAGCATTAATCTCGGAGAACCTCCGGTTCATTTTCTTAGGCACCTTTGACTGCCCGACAAAGGCATACAGAAACACACCGAATACCGGAAACGTCAGAATGACGACAGCCCACACAAGCTTATATGCGGGATTATCACGGTTGAGCACGATTCCGAGAACCATGAGTACTCCGATGACCTTCGCCACTATGGAGAGCTGAACATAGTAACTGCTCAGCCTGTGAAGTATCGAGAACAGCCACAAAAACTGAAAGATTATGCTTATAGCCACCACAACTGCTCTTCCGAATATGATGTTGAGAAATCTCTTCATGCCACACACCTCTGTCAATTATAAAAGTAATCCGCTTCCAAAAATAATTCCCATAAATGCCTTGTATGAGAAAGCTTTGTTTTTGCCAAAATTCTTATATAACACCTCGAGATTCTCCTCCGAGTGTTCCGTCTCTTTTGAATATATTCTCATAGCGGTTATCTGCCTGTCAAACGTGAGGCTTCCATCGCTCAGGCAGTACACACAGCCTAGCATTTCCTGCATGATAAGTGCCGCGCAGGCAAGCTGTACTTTATCCGCGAGCTGCCCGTCAAACACCGCCCTCAGAAAATATCTGTATACATAATACACAAGTAAGTGTTCGTATTCATACTCGCGTTCATTGACCGCCTCTGCCGTCTCGTGAATGTTTGTAATCCCGTTCGCCACAAAGGCTTCAAGCTTTGACAGCATATCAGTCCATTCAGGCTTGATGTGCTCAAGTCCGTTGTAGACTCTGAGCCACTCCTTTAACGTCTGTTGTGTCTTTTTATAGCCCGAGTACTTCTTCTCAAGTGCGGCAAATCTCTGCGCAAGATATTCCTTATCCTTATAGAGTGCCGTCACCTCACCGCATTTTCTCTTTTTAAGCTTCTTTTGCAGGGCAAAGGAAAAATCAAGGAGAAGTGCTGCTCTGTGCTTAATTCCCATGCTTCTGTCCTGACAGATGCCATACGCCACCTCTCTCGCCTGACACAGCTCAAAGTAAAGTGAGGCATCAATATCATTATAGCCACTTATCTTCTCATCGTTCTCAGAGACCGTGAATGTGATAGGCTCGGTTCTCTTCATTATGAGTTCCACTGCAACCGGACACGAAAGAGATATTCCAATCTCCCGTGTGCCTCCAAACTCCGTAATATGTCTCGGAAAGTTGGTACAGGTCTCACAGAGCTTATCCTCACCGAGCTCAGTGTATATATCGCAGAGGTTGGCATCATTTAAAAACGGGCATCTGCCGTGTTCCTGCAAAATGAACCTATCCTCAATCGGATAATCGACAAGCATGCTTCTGAGCCTGTCGCCGAAATCCCCCTCCACGCTCTTGTAATATGCACTTGATTTCTTGTCTACGTCAACTTCCCATCCGGCACAGCATGTGTCTATGCACTCTCCGCCTATACATGAAAAATCCTTGTAGTATTCAGGTACTCTGATTTTCATGGCAATAAAATTCCTCTCTATGGCAAAAAAGAACACCAAAATGTATAGCATTCTGGTGCCCTTATTGATTCTTATAAATTATTACAGATACCAATTATATGCACTGTTATAATAGTTGTCGTACGTTCCGTTCGCACCGTACAAACCTGATGTATTGCTTGCGTTCTCAGCCGCACTGCTTATCGAAGATGCTCTGACAAATGTCTGGTAAGCCATTGAACTTGAGCCATTGAAAAGCTTCTTGACATCGGCAATATCTGCCTTGGCAAGCTTATCCTCATCAACAGTGAGTGTCTTGTCATCATTGATGGTAATTCCGACCTTCTCAAGAGAACTCTTGTATGCGTTAGTCTGGTTCGTCATGAATGACACCTTGCCCGTAACCTTCGAGTTGGAGGTATCCCCTGCCTCGTCGAGCAAAGTATTGTAGTTGTTGACGAACTTCTTTACTGTGGATGAGATTTCGCCGGTCACAGAGTCAGCATTCTTGAACAGGCTCTTCGATGAGCTTGTATCGGTAAGCTTAGATGCCACACTGTAAAGATTGTCAGCAGCGTCCTTAACCTCTGTAAGCTGCTTCTTCTCTATTGAAGTGTTGCCCTTAACCTGATACTTAGTGCCCGTCTGGGAGGTCTTGTTCGATGAATCCGTCTTGTTATAATATGAGGTCAGAAGCTTCTTATATGCACCTGTCTTGATTGTCGAATATTCCGATAATGAGGAATACAGACCACTCGTAAACGAACCGTTAGTCGAAGTACTTCCGAAACCACCTAATAACGTATTAATCGATAACGACATAATATGCACTCCTTTCCTTACATATTGTTAATCACAAATAGGCAAACATATACCTATATGTAATTTAACAATATACTTATTCTGTCAATTTGTCAATATTTTAAACCTTTTTTCTTAATACGCTTGAATTTTTATCTTGCAAACATCATTATGAGAACCAGCACCCCGAGCACGATTCTGTACCAGCCGAACACCGTGAAGTCATGCTTCTTTATATAGTTCATAAGGAACTTAATCGCAATAATTGAAACAACAAAAGCAACAACCATTCCAAGAATCAGCGCTGCAACCTCAGGTGCCGTAAATACAAATCCGAACTTAAGAAGCTTAAGAAGACTCGCTCCGAACATTACCGGAATTGCAAGATAGAATGTAAACTCAGCCGCAGCGGTTCTTCCAACACCTATAATCATTGCTCCGACAATGGTTGCTCCTGAACGGGATGTACCCGGAATGAGTGCAAGTACCTGAAATATTCCAATCAATGCAGCTGTCTTAAATGTAATTTTTCCGATACTGTTAATCTTAAAATTCTTTCCCTTATGCAGTTTTTCAACGACTATAAATGCAATACCATATACAATGAGCATAACAGCCACTGTAGGTGCATTAAAAAAGAGTTCGTCAATCTTATCGTCAAGCGGCAGACCTATTATCGCTGCCGGAAGGCTGGCAACAAGTATCTTGCACCACAGTATCAGCTTATCCTTGTTCCATGCAAGCTTGTGCTTGTTGTCATCCTTCTTTACCGAATCAATAGGAAGAAGCTTCTTAAAATATATGACAACAACTGCCATGATTGCACCAAGCTGGATAAGTACATCAAACATTTCCTTGAAAGCGTCACTCATATTGAGCTTCATAAATTCATCTAAAAGTATCAGATGCCCCGTGCTGCTTATCGGGAGCCATTCGGTTATACCCTCCACAATACCTAATATTATTACTTTTAAATACTCAATCCATTCCATTTCATATTCCCCTTTTATTTTTTGAATGTGCCTTGGCACATTCTTGCGCCTGCGGCGGTCGCTTGCGACATCTGCATTGTACGCCGCAGTGCGCATCCCCGCGGAGCGTTTTTATGTAATAGGAACGAAGTTCCCTATTACATAAAATACGGACTGTCACACCTAAAACCATAAAGTATAACAGTCCGTTACATCTAATCCGAAATACCGCTTCGGATGTTATTCATCGCTGCCATCGTCCTCGCTGACAATCTTAATCTTTGACTCATAAAGCTCCTCAATGGCGATTGATAAAGGCTTGTTGGCATTCTTAGCCTTAACAAGAGGCTCGTCACCAGCAATAATCTGTCTTGCTCTCTTAGCTGTAGCAAGCACGATTGAATAACGGCTCTGCACGATAGGCTGCTCGCCCGGCTCAACATCGCTGTTAACAACTTCCATTAAATCTGTATAAGATGGATGTAACATTATTATTCTCCTTCCGCAAAGAACATGTATTTTCTACTTAATAAAATATTGCCGTACCTGTTATTATGTCCTCTTTTTTTAATTTTGTCAATAGTTATTCAATGTTCTGTATCTGTTCCCTGACCTTCTCAATCTCGGTCTTTAACGTAATTGCACAGTCAGTAACTTCAAGGTCGTTAGCCTTGGAGAGAATCGTATTGGCTTCCCTGTTCATCTCCTGAGCGATGAAATCAAGCTTCCTTCCAACGCTTCCGCCCTCGAGCAGAGTCGCCTTGGTGCTCTCGATGTGGCTTCTGAGCCTTACTGTCTCCTCATCGACGCATATCTTATCGGCAAAAATTGTGACCTCCGTTGCGATTCTTCCCTCGTCAACGGTCGAATCCGCGAGAAGCTCCGTGACCTTATCCTCAAGTCTCCTCTTGTACTCGTCGACAACCTGAGGGCTTCTGACCTCGATAAAATCAACGAGCTTTAACATATTGTCGAGCTTTTCAAGCAAATCCTCTTTAAGTCTCTCGCCCTCCCGGATTCTCGTCTCAACGAACGCCTCGCAGGCCTTGTCGACAGCCTGTTCAAGAAGCTGCCATACAGTCTCATCGTCACCGTCCTGATCCTCCATGGTAATTACCTCAGGCATCTTGGCAAGCATCGAAACCTTGACATCATTATCTATTCCGAACTGCTCAGACATATACTTGAATATGCTCATGTATTCGCCCGCCAAGTCCTCATTATAGTGTAGGCACACCTTGTCCTCGGAAAAGTCCTCAAACGTAATGAATACGTCAACCTTGCCTCTGGCTATATACTTTTTAAGAATATTTCTTATTCCTGCTTCATAAAAATTCAATTTTTTAGGCATCTTGATTCCCGTCTCAAGATATCGGTGGTTTACCGACTTCATCTCAACGGTAATCTTGCGGTCGTCATCGGCAGCCTCATATCTGCCAAATCCTGTCATACTCTTAATCATCAGATATCCTCCCATATCTCATAGTCGAAAAAATTATACCATATTTTGTACAAATATGCTACAATTATAAATATATTTTACACAAAATTATTTTGAAAGTTGAGGAAACAAAAATGGCATTTGATGGTTTTGTTGTCGCCGCGCTTGTAAAAGAAATGAATGACAAGCTGCTCGGCGGACGTTTATATAAGATAGCCCAACCCGAGGAGGACGAGCTTTTTATCACAATCAAGAACAACAAGGAACAGTACAGGCTTCTTCTCTCTGCAAGTGCAAGCCTTCCGCTTGTGTATATTTTGCAGGACAACAAGCCGAGTCCTCTGACTGCGCCTAACTTCTGCATGCTTCTGAGGAAGCACATAAGCAACGGACGTATCGTGTCGGTGACGCAGCCGGGACTTGAACGTATAATCCGCTTTGAGATTGAGCACCTTGACGATATGGGCGACCTGTGCAAAAAGTTTCTCATAGTAGAGCTTATGGGAAAGCACAGCAACATCATATTCTGCGACGAGAACGATATTATCATCGACAGCATCAAGCACATTCCTGCCTATGTAAGCTCAGTCCGCGAGGTACTCCCGGGACGTAACTATTTCATACCGAACACCACAGGCAAGCACAACCCGCTTGAGGTTGGCGGCGATGATTTCCGTGCCATAATGTCTGAAAAGCCGATGTCCGTCTCAAAGGCACTCTACTCCTCGTTCACGGGTATAAGCCCTGTGAGTGCCGAGGAAATCTGCCACCTTGCATCAATGGACGGTGATGCGCCTGCCAACTGCATGAGCGGACCGGAGCTCACACATCTCTACGGCACGTTTCATAATGTCATGGAGGATATTTCATCGGGCAGCTTCTCGCCTTGCATTGTGTACAAGGATGATGAGCCCGTCAAGTTCTCCGCCATACCGCTGTCCATGTACTCTGACGCTGCACACACAGGTCTTAAAATCGAGCAGAGTTCTTCGATAAGCGAGGTTCTTATAAGCTTCTATGAAAAAAAGAACAATTTAACCCGCATACGTCAACGCTCGGCGGATTTGCGCCAGATTATAAACACGGCTCTTGAGCGCAACAACAAGAAATACGACCTTCAGCTAAAACAGCTTGCCGACACCGACAAGCGTGAGAAATACCGCATATACGGCGAGCTTATCAACGCCTACGGCTATGATATTCCCGAGGGCGCCAAAAGCTTTGAGGCTATCAACTACTACACCAATGAAATGATAACCATCCCATTACAGGAGGATTTGACAGCGAGGGAGAACAGCATAAAATACTTTGAGCGCTACAATAAGCTAAAGCGCACCTACGAGGCTTTAAGCAAGCTCACAGTCGAGACCAAGGAGGAAATCGACCACCTCGAGTCCATAAGCAACGCTCTCGACATCGCCGTATCCTATGACGACCTCGTTCAGCTCAAGGAGGAGATGATAGAATACGGATATATTCACCGCAAGGGCTCCAAGAACAAGAAGGAAAAGATTACCAGCAAGCCTTTCCACTATATTTCAAGCGACGGCTTCCACATGTATGTCGGAAAGAACAATTACCAGAACGAGGAGCTCACCTTCAAGCTCGCCACAGGCAACGACTGGTGGTTCCACGCCAAGAACATCCCGGGCTCGCACGTCATCGTGAAAGCTGAGAACAAGGAGCTTCCCGACACCACCTTTGAGGAGGCTGCAAGACTTGCCGCGCATTACTCCAAAGCGAGCAGGCAGGAGAAGGTCGATGTCGACTATATCCAGAAGAAGCACATCAAAAAGCCCGCAGCCGCAAAGCCGGGCTTCGTAATCTACCACACCAACTACTCCATGACGATTGACAATGATGCTCATAAAATGGGGACGCTGGTGGAGGAATAAGGGCTCCTATGCGGACATATATGTGATACGGACGTAAAATACCACCCGATATTTATCAGGTGGTATTTTTATGTTTTAAATGTTATCAAATGTCATTGGCGAAAGGCGAAGGAATACTTTCTCTCCGCTTCCTTTATGATTGCATATACTCTTGCTATATCCGCCTCAGAATAAAGCTTTCTCACGGGCACAAAATCGCTCTCCTTAATTCGGGCGAACTTCAATGAGCTTGCGCCGTATATTTTTTCACAGGCTTCGAGTTGTTCATCAAAATCTGTCGAAAACGGCTTTGCCTGTACCATATCCAAGGTTCTGTAAAGCTCATTGCCACTATAGCAATCACCGTAGGTGTATTTATCCGCGAGAAATGCCCCGCCATTGTCAAATATCGGAGCCGGCTTAAAATGAACTCCGTCATTTGTAATCACACATATATTTCTGAAATGTCGGTCATCGTTCTTCGTGATGGCGTCGAACTGCAATATATCAGACATATAATTTCCAAAATTCTCTATTCCAGTAATATCCACGATGCCGTCCACAAAGAATTTTACCTTGTCTATAACGGAACATCCTGCTATCTTTGCAGCTATATCAATTCCGCGAAATTCCTTGAACAGCGAAAAAGTTGTTTTAAGTATTTCTCCTTCCTTCAGAAAATCCTTCGACCTGCATCCTGTTACCTTCCTCTTTCCGAGATAGAATTCGCATACCTCATATTCGGCATGAGGTATACCGCAATCCTTTAGGAGAAACGTTGCCGCATACTCTGACAAGCCTTCCGTTCCAAGGTAGTCCTCCTTGTACCAGAAGCCTGTCTCTTCATCAAAATATTTTTGCTGCATACCTGCACTTGAAGCATTCATACCTGACATATTTTCACCTCTTTACTCAAAGCTCATCCACATGCTGTCCCCTGCCATCCTGCCGTTGGTTCTCTTGCAGATTTCCAACGGTTCGTACTCCGTCAAGCCTAAGCTCCTCAGATTGAGCTCGACATGGTTTCTGTTGCGTGGAAAGCATCTCTCCTCCAAAAAATCCTCAAAATCCTTCCACGTCGGTTTTTCATTTATTCCGAATGCCCTGAACATCGGATTATCGACGAAATTTTCAACGCTTACCCGTTTTTCGCTTTCATCCACATATATCCTCGAGCACAACTGATTGTCTCTGTAATAATTAATTGTCATATACATCCACCTCACAGTGATAAATTATTCTCACTTATCAATTCTTTCAAATACCTCTCCGTGTCTATGCAGCGGCTCCTGCCGTTCTTTATAAGGTGCATCTGCACGGGGCGGCTTTTCATAATGCGGTTGTAGAAGTCAAGCTCCATCGGATAGCGATAATATACTTCTCCCGCCTTGCAGCCGTGCTCATCCTGCCACAATGCCAAGTCCTGACAGAAGTTACCGGCTGTGGGCAGCTCTATCTTATCTCTCATCGCCCCGCTATAGGCATACCTTGCAAGATTGTACATACCGTGTGCCTCAATACAGAATCTTCTGTTAAAGCCGTTCATGTCACTGTCCCTCAGGCTCATATAAGCCTTGCAGAACAGATTTATCTTCTCGTTAAACTCTGCATAATCGCAATTTAAAATCGCCATCATACATTCCACAAAGAGTCGGTAACAGTTCGGCACCTTCTTTTCAAGCTGTCGATTGGCAAGTCTTAAAGCGTCCTCTTTAAGCTCTTTATTGTCATACATAATACCCATGAGAAGATTTGCTGCCGCAGCACCGATATATGACCACGTCGAGACACCGTTCTTCTCTGGAAGCACAAGCTTCAATCTGTCCATCATATTTGCCGCCATGAGATTTGGTGTTATCCTGAAACCGTAATAGCCGTGGTCGACTTCGGGGTTCAATATATTTTCCATTTGCTTTATATGCGCGGTCTCAAAAAGCACGTCATTGAGCATTTTCATGTCATGCGCTTTAAAGGCATTATAGTATTTCATCAAATCGTCACCGCCGTGCATCCACAAAATCGCGACCTCGACCGATTTTTCATTGGAATATTTTGAAAAATCAGCTCTTGAAAACGCCCTTTTAAGATATGCGATATGCTCGTCAAACGAGAGTATATACATATCCGCTCTCTCCTGATTCAGCTTTTCATATTCCCGAAGCAAAATGTCGTATTCCTTATCCTTCATACAATCCCCTCCGAATATCGTCCTGACTGTCTATACAAAAAGGTCGATTTAACTTTACATTAAATCGACCTTTGAATGCAATATATTTTGCAAATATTTTAAAAATTATACAGGATAAGCTCCGTCCTTGGCAACTGTAGCGTCAACCTTGGTCTGCTGTGCCTCTCTGTACTTGAAGAAGTCAGTAGCAACCTGTGGGAAGAGTGCGTAAGATAATACATCCTCATCCTGCTGCTTGTACTGCTTCATCTCTTCTTCGAGCTTAGCAAGCTCAGGCTTGAGAGTATCAGCGAAACGGCATGTGATTGGCTGCTCGCCTGTAAGCTCAATAGCCTTCTTCTGAACCTCAGGGTTGAAAGGCTTAACAGTCTTTCCGTACTTACCGAGAAGTAAGTCTCTTGACTCCTTAGTCATGTTCTTGTATCTCTCACCGAGAACTACGTTGAGAACAGCCTGTGTACCAACGATCTGGCTTGAAGGTGTAACAAGAGGTGGTTCACCGAAGTCCTTACGAACTCTTGGAACTTCCTCAAGAACCTCTGTAAACTTATCCTCTGCCTTCATTTCCTTTAACTGTGAAACGAGGTTGGAAAGCATACCGCCAGGTACCTGATAAAGAAGAGTCTTAATGTTAACGCCCATAACCTTTGTGCTCATAAGACCGCTCTTAATCCACTCCTCACGAAGAGGTGTAAAGTAAGCTGCAATCTCAGCGAGAAGGTTCTGGTCGAAGCCCGGATCATAAGGAGTTCCCTCAAATGTCTTAGCGAGAACCTCTGTTGCAGGCTGGCTTGTACCCATAGCCATAGGTGACATAGCTGTATCAATTCTGTCACAGCCTGCCTCAACTGCCTTTAAGTAAGTCATTGAAGCAACACCTGATGTGTAATGTGTATGAAGGTCGATAGGAAGAGATGTACCCTCCTTGAGTGCCTGTACAAGCTCTGTTGCCTTGTAAGGAACCAAAAGACCTGCCATATCCTTGATACAGATGGAATCAGCACCCATATCCTCAATCTTCTTAGCCATTTCCTTCCAATAATCAAGTGTGTAAGCATCACCTAATGTGTAGGAAAGAGCAACCTGTGCCTCAACACCCTCAGAGTTGGCAGCCTTAACTGCTGTCTCGAGGTTACGAATATCGTTAAGACAGTCGAAGATACGAATTACGTCGATACCGTTGGCAGCGGACTTCTTTACGAAGTACTCTACAACGTCATCAGCGTATGGACGGTATCCGAGGATGTTCTGTCCACGGAATAACATCTGAAGCTTTGTATTTTTGAAGCCATCCTTGAGCTTACGAAGTCTCATCCATGGATCTTCCTTTAAGAATCTTAAACATGCGTCAAAAGTAGCACCGCCCCAGCACTCTACAGCATAGTAACCTACCTTATCCATCTTATCGATGATAGGAAGCATCTGCTCTGTAGACATTCTGGTGGCAATAAGTGACTGATGAGCATCACGCAAAACAGTTTCAACAATCTGAACCGGTTTCTTTTCTGCCATTTTATTTTCCTCCTGAAATTGTTTATAACTAATCGTATAAGCTGCAATTTTACAGTACTGATATACTTGTGTATAAGCTGTAAATTGCGTAGCAATTTACAACATCAATTCGAAATAAGGCTTGGCAGCCTTATTTCTCATCGCTGTTGCCATTTCTAAAGCATAGCTGAAAGTGACTGCAAGCAGTCATTTCAGTTCTGCTTTGAAATGAGCTTATACACCGAATATCGCCATGAATGTTCCTGCAACTACGGCTGTACCGATAACACCTGCTACGTTAGGTCCCATTGCGTGCATGAGTAAGAAGTTGGTAGGATCAGCTTCTGCTCCAACCTTCTGTGATACTCTGGCAGCCATAGGAACGGCAGATACACCTGCTGAACCGATGAGTGGATTAACCTTACCCTTTGTCGCAAGACACATAAGCTTACCGAATAATACTCCGGCTGCCGTACCTACGGCAAACGCTACAAGACCAAGAACAACTATCTTGAGTGTATCAGCCTTTAAGAATGCCTCTGCACTTGTAGTAGCACCTACGGATGTACCGAGGATGATAACTACGATGTACATAAGAGCGTTGGAAGCTGTCTCAGCGAGCTGCTTAACAACACCGCTCTCCTTGAAGAGGTTACCGAGCATAAGCATACCGATAAGAGGTGCAGTTGAAGGAAGAATAAGGACAACTACGATTGTAACAACGATTGGGAAGAGAATCTTCTCAAGCTTTGATACAGGACGAAGCTGCTCCATCTTAATCTTACGCTCCTTCTCAGTTGTAAGAAGCTTCATGATAGGCGGCTGAATAATAGGCACGAGAGACATATAGGAGTACGCTGCTACAGCGATAGGTCCCATAAGCTCTGTCTGTCCGAGCTTACCTGCAAGGAAGATGGATGTAGGACCGTCAGCACCACCGATGATGGAAATAGCTGCGGCTGCCATACCATTGAATCCTAAAAGGATGGCAAGGAAGTATGCACTGAAAATACCACACTGTGCTGCTGCACCTAAGAGGAAACTCTTAGGATTGGCGATGAGCGGACCGAAATCGGTCATGGCACCTACACCCATGAAAATGAGGGATGGCAGGATGCTCCACTCGTCAAGTAAATAAAAATAATGTAAAAGACCTGCTGCCTGGCTTCCCGAAGCCTTTGCCTCTTCCACCGTCATCATGATGTCAGGGAAAAGGTTAACAAGAAGCATACCAAATGAAATCGGGACAAGGAGAAGCGGCTCATAACCCTTCTTAATTGCCAGATAAAGGAAAAACAATGCCACAGCAACCATTATGAAGTTCTTGTAGGACAATGTCATGAATCCTGTCTGGTTAAGCAGGTTGACTAATGTTTCTGTAATGATTTCCATTTTTATTCCTCTCCGTGGTTTTGTTTATTAGTTCATTGTAGCTAATACGGAACCAGCCTCTACGGAAGCACCTGTTGCAACATCAACGCTTGCAAGGGTTCCGTCCTGAGGAGCGACTACGTCGTTCTCCATCTTCATTGCCTCAAGAACAAGGATAACCTGTCCCTTCTTAACTGCTGCGCCGGCGTTAGCCTTAACCGCAACAATCTTGCCCGGCATCGGAGCTGTAATCTTAACTGCGCCTGCACCTGCAGGAGCGGCAGCCTTTGGTGCTGCAGCAGCCTTTGGAGCTGCCTTAGGTGCTGCCTTTGGAGCTGCGACAGGAGTGCTGCCTGCTGCGCCCTCTTCTACTGTAACATCATAAACATTACCGTTTACTGTGATTGTATAATTCTTCATGTTAATCCTCCTAAATCAGGCCTTTGCCCATTTACTGTTATTTGATCTTCTGATTGAGCGGACTACAAATCCGTCTGTCGAAGTTCCGGCTGAAGCTGCGATAGCTGCTGTGATAACAGCTACAAGCTCAAGGTCATCGGAGAGTTCTTCTTCCTCTTCCTTAACCTCAATCTGTGATACGGTGTTGACAACCGCATTTTCTGCAAGCTCTGTCTTCTTATCCTTCTTTGATAAAGCAGCCTCAAGCTTAGGAATGTACTTGAAAAGGCTGATTAAGAAAGAAATGAAAATAAGTACCGCGAATACAACAACGAGACAAATTACTGTATTGATACCCGCATCTGAAATTGCGCTGCAAATTATCATACATGTCACCTCGTATTAAACCGTGCCATGCTTCTTGCTTGGACGGTCTTCCTTCTTGCTGTATAACATCTCAAATGCACCAATGACATACTTTCTTGTATCAGCAGGAGCGATGATTGAATCAACGTAGCCTCTCTTAGCTGCTGCTACTGCGCTTGTCTGAAGTGCTGCATACTCAGAAGCCTTCTCGGAAATAACCTCAGGCTTATCAGCATACATAATCTTGGCTGCCATGTTGGCATCCATCATTCCGATGCTTGCGCTGTCCCATGCAAATGTCATGTCGGCACCGATTGACTTGGAGTTCATAGCAACATAAGCGCTTCCGAAAGCCTCACCGATAACTACATTAACCTTAGGAACTGTTGCATTGGCAAATGCGTATGTAAGCTTAGCTGCTGCCTTAGCGATGTGCTTCTCTGCACATACCGTTGCCTTGTAGCCCTTAACATTTGTAAGAGAAAGAACAGGAATGTTGAAGGAATCACAGAAGTTAACGAACTCTGCTGCCTTCTCACAGCCCTCAGGAGATAATACCGCGTCAAACTTGGCAGTCTCCTTCATCTCATCATCATATACAACTGTTCTGTTAGCTACTGCACCTACGGTAAGTCCGTTGAGCTTAATGAAGCCTGTTACCATGTCCTTAGCGTAGTTTCTCTTAACCTCGAAGAACACATTGTTATCTGCAATGTCAGCAAGAGCGATAGCTGTATCACCTACTGCATTTGCGATTGTGTCGCTTACTCTGTTAAGGTCATCCGTGCACTCATCCTCTGCGACATCCTCATTGTTGGCAGGAAGAAGGGATACCAACTGTCTGATCTGCTCAAGAACTGCTGCCTCGTCACCTGTAACATCGACAATGCCTGCCTCCTCGCTCTGGAACTTGGCAGAAGCCGTGTCAAGCTTGGATGTGTAGTTGCCGTCAAGTGCATTTGGGCTGTTGACAAAAAGCTTCGCTGACTTCTCTTCCATGAATGTGAAGTCTGTAAGTGTAGGAACTACTGCCATACCGCCGCCACATGTACCGAAGATAGCTGTAATCTGTGGAATGACACCTGAAGCCTCAACCTGCTTTGCATAAATCTGACCAAAGCCGTTAAGTGCGTCTGTTGCCTCCTGTAATCTTAATCCGGCACAATCTACAAGACCGATAACCGGTGCTCCCATCTTAAGTGCTAAATCATAAAGATTAGCAATCTTCTTGGCATGCATCTCACCTATTGAACCACCGAGTACGGTAGCATCCTGGCTGTATACATACACAAGACTTCCGTTGATAACGCCGTAACCTGTAATAACGCCGTCTGCAGGTGTTGCGTTGTCGCTTAAGTTAAAATCAGTATTTCTTGCTGTAACAAGGCCACCGATTTCAACAAAACTGTTATCATCAAGCAGTGCTTCAATTCTTTTGCTTGCTGATACCTGTGCTGTGTTGCTCATTTTTCAGCCCTCCATAAACGTATTTTGGAAAATTTATTCAATTTACACCGCATATATTGTAGTACGAAAGGCACAATTTATCAAGCATAAATTTAAATAATGGGCATATATAATTATTTATTTGTTGTTTCTTTTCCTTGTCTCATAGAAAGAACACCTCCATAAGTCCTTTCAGGAACCAGTTAAAGTCGACCCGCCTTACATTCTCCGAGGCAGTTATCGGGAATACCGCAAAGCGTTCACCGTTTACATAGACAACCGCTTTTCCAAGCTCATCCCCCATTATGACAGGTGCCACAGTGCTGTCCTCAAGTTCATACACGACCTTCACCTCATCGGATGCGCTTATGAGCATTGACAACTCCCCATCAATTCTTGTGCCGACAAATTCGCCGATGCCGTCCATAACCTCAACGGACTTATACTCCTCCACGGTCTCAAATATCCTCTGCTCAAAAAAATTGTTGATGCCGTACTCCATAAGTTTCCTTGTATCCTTCCACTTGCAGGTTCGATTCGATGGCCACCCGCTTCCGAGCACGACCGAGATAAAGGTTCTGCCGTCGCTTCTTAACGCACCCACAAAGCAGTAGCCCGCGTTTCCTGTAAATCCTGTCTTTATCCCGAAGGCTCCGTTCATCTGGTTTAAAAAGGCATCCTTGTTGTACGCGGTGCAGCTTCTTTTTCCGTTAAGCTCGACAAAGGAATACTGCTTCGTTCCCGTAATAGTGTTGAAGGCTTCGTTTTTCACGGCGTAAGACGCTATGAGTGCCAGCTCGCGCGCCGTTGTCGAGTGCTTTCCTTTCTCATCTTCGGCATCGAGCCCGTTGGGAGTTATAAAATATGTATGCTCACAGCCGAGCTCCTTTGCCTCCTCATTCATGAGCCCCGCGAACGCCGACACACATTTTTTGCTGTCGTCGACGCTTCTCTTTTCGATATTCTCGCTGTCAGCTCCCGCGTAAGCCGCGCCAATGTGCTCAGCTATCGCGACGGCAACATCGTTGTAGGATTCAAGCATCATCGCATAGCACAAATCGCCGAGTCTGTACTGTTCGCCCGCCCTGACATTAAGCTGCACATCCGGCATTGACGCGGCATAAGGCGATATGTTCACAATATCATCCGCATCACCGTACTCAAGTGCAATTATGAGTGTCATAATTTTGGTCGTGCTTGCCATGGCACGAACCTCATCGGCATTTTTGCCGTAAAGAACCCTCCCACTGTCGGCATCCATAAGGCATGCGGACAGCGCATACAGATCATTGTCTTTAAGTGACAAAACGGCGCTTCCCATCCCCGCGCAGACCACATCGCATGATGCCGCCGCAAAGACAAGAAATGCCGTTATGATACTTAATAATCTGATTATCTTTTTTCTCAATCCAAGCTCCATTCCGCGGAACACGAAAGTACCGCGACTTACTGACTTAGTATGAAATATATGCAGATTACCGTTTAATATTAACTTTTATTATGTATGAAACAATTACGCATTAAGCTTTTTCATGATGTTCTGTCCGAGCGGTATAAGGTTTCCGCCCACAGCGTTGCCGAGCGTCATAACGATGAGTGCCGGGAATGCCTTCGGGAAAGCTCCCGCAAGTGTGAAGTAGAACATATCGGCGATGCAGTGCTCAAAGCCTGCAAGGATAAATACGACAACTCCGAGCATTGCGACAACTGTAACCATTGTATCCTTTTTTTCGTAGTGATGCTTGTATGTATCAACCGCGATGAACATGAGTATTCCGCAGAATATTGCGAGCACAAAGAGGCTTAATAAGCTGTCGTTTAACTTTGTCTCGACCATGCTCTGACATGCCTGTGTGAGCTTGTCGGCATTTCTTGTGAGCTTACAGAGACCTGCCATGATGGCTGTTCCCGCAAAATTGCCGAGCCACACGATGGCTACCTGACCGATATAGGCGGGCTTATTCTGGCAGATATATCCCACCTTGCCCGTATACAGGTTAAAACCGAATAAAAGTATCGTTAGAAGGCCGATGCAGAACATGAACGCTCCGACAACCTTGTTCTCGCAGTTGAGATAAACCATTCCGCCGATTCCGATACAGAGTCCTGAATACACGGCAGGGACAAAAATCTTAAAAAACTTCTTTAGCATTTTACTTTTCCTCACTTAATATCTAATATCGTAAATTTCGTTTTTTGCCGACTATTCACGGCAAACCCATGTGGCATTATAATGTAAGGAATTTAAAAATGCAAGCCTTAATCCGAATTGTACTTAATTAAATAATCTACCTATCCAAGCTCAGGCTCATCTTTAAGTGAAACGTACTCCGTCCTCTCGCCGTCCGTCTCGAACACGATTATCTCGTTTTTTCCTTTTCTAAGGAGCGGTGCGGGAATGTATAGTCTCTTCTGGGGCCCGATTTTCCAGAAACGTCCGATGTTAAAGCCGTTTACGAACACACAGCCCTTTCCCCAGCCCTCAAGGTCTAAGAAGGTGTCACCACACTCGTCGACATTCACCTCGAACCTGAAGAAAGCAGGGGTTCCCTCCTTGTAATCCTTGGAAAAATCAAGTTTCTCGACATTGTCAAGCGGCAGCGTATACTGCATCCAGTTGTTATGCATGTGTCCGTTAATCTGTACGCAGTGGTCAATGCCCTTTCTCTGGAGCTCGAGATATGGCCCGAAGTTCACACGTCCCATGTTCTCGACAAGAATATCTATAGCCTTTCCATTAACGTCATCCACCGTATTTTTACACTCCTCAAGGAGCTCCCTGTCATACAGCGTCGCATAAGGTTTCTCATCGATAAAGATGTGGGCTCTGTCGTTCGCCTTCCAAAGCTTAATCCTCTCAATATTCTCCTCCGTGTCGAGGCTTGAATGATATAAAATATATCCGTAGCTCTGTCCGAGCTTCTCCATCGACTGTGTGTACACCGAAAAGACGGGCTCGCTTATATCGTCAATGACGGAGAAAAGACTTACCTTGTCCTTAACCTCAAGCCTTCCGTAGTCCCTTCGCTCAATGTTCATAGAAAGCTTAACCTCGGGAATCTCCCTGTACTTTGATATGACCTCCTTAAAACGGCGGTACTTCTCGGTGATGCGCCCG
>UQZF01000024.1 GCA_900545455.1 uncultured Eubacteriales bacterium | reverse complement strand
ATGGGTACGAAAAAGATGGCGGAGGATAACGCAATCATAAAGGAGCTCTCGGCGGTCGAGAGCCTCGGCTGTGTGTCGGTTATATGTTCCGACAAGACGGGAACGCTCACGCAGAACAAAATGACGGTGAAAGATGTCTTTATTGACGGGCAGACAATAAAGCCCGATGAGCTTGATATGAGAAAGAGACTTCACAGGTATCTTTTGTACACGGCGATACTCGACAACGATTCAACGCTGAACGACGGCGTGGGAATCGGCGATCCGACGGAGTACTGTCTGCTTACAATGGCACAAAATGCAGGACTTACGAGGGCAGGAATATCTGAGGAAGACATAAGAGAAATGATGCCGCGCCTTGAGGAGCTTCCGTTTGACTCGGACAGAAAGCTCATGAGCACTAAGTATAAAATACACGGCGTACCGACGGTACTCACAAAGGGTGCGGTGGATGTGCTGCTTGCAAGATGTATAAATATTGCAGAGGACGGCGGGGTAAGACCTATCACTGCCGCGGATAAGAAAAGGATAGCATTGGCAAATCAGAACTTTTCGGGGAACGGACTAAGGGTGCTTGCGTTTGCCTGTAAAGAGGTGACGGATGACTATACACTCTCCATTGAAAATGAGGATGATTATACATTTATCGGTCTGGTGTCAATGGTTGACCCACCGAGAGAAGAGTCAAAGGGAGCTGTAACGGCGGCAAAAAGAGCCGGCATAAAACCGGTTATGATTACAGGAGACCACAAAGTTACGGCGCAGGCGATTGCGGGGCAGATTGGAATTTTTAATGATGGGGATATGGCGCTCACGGGGCAGGAGCTAGACGCGATGAGCGATGAGAGGCTTGACAAGGTGCTCGAGAGCGTGTCGGTGTATGCGCGTGTTTCGCCCGAGAATAAAATAAGGATTGTTGACGCATGGCAGAGGAAGGGAAAAATTGTTGCCATGACGGGCGACGGAGTGAACGATGCTCCGGCGCTCAAAAAGGCGGACATCGGTGTCGCGATGGGAATAACGGGAACAGAGGTTTCTAAGGATGCGGCATCGATGATTCTTGCGGATGACAATTTTGCCACGATAATTAAGGCGGTCTTAAACGGGCGAAATGTGTACAGAAACATAAAGAATGCGATTTTGTTTCTGCTTTCGGGAAATATGGCGGCGATAATAAGTGTGTTGTTCTGCTCGATTGCGGCACTTCCCGCGCCTTTTGCTCCGGTGCATCTTCTTTTTATTAATCTGCTTACGGATTCACTTCCGGCACTTGCGATAGGCATGGAGGCATCGGATGATGCGCTTCTTAACGACAAACCGAGAAATCCGAAAAAGGGAATACTTACAAAGGCTTTCTGTACAAGACTTTTTGAATATGGTATATTGATAGCAGTATCGGTTATGTGTGCATTTTATCTGGGACTTCGGACGGACGCGGCGACGGCAAGTACGATGGCGTTTGCGACGCTCACGCTGTCGAGGCTCTTTCACGGCTTCAACTGCCGAAGCGGGAAGGCACTCACGAGCATCGGAATCATGAGCAACAAGTGGAGCGTGGGGGCGTTCTTACTCGGGGCGGTGCTTCTTTCAGCGGTGCTCCTGATTCCGGCACTATCGGGACTTTTTGAGGTGAGCAGGCTTGGCGGGTTACAGCTTCTTGAGATTGCGGGGCTTGCGTTTGCACCGACAATGGTTGTTCAGGCGGTGAGAATGATAAAGCACACAAAGGCGAATATGTGAGAGAATGTGGGAAAATATAATGGAGGTGCGGTATGATTTACGGTGTGGACTATTACCCGGAGCATTGGGACAGAAGCGAGTGGGAGCATCAGGCTGAGCTCATGAAGGAGGGCGGTTTTAATACCGTCAGGATGGGCGAGTTCGATTGGAAACTGTTCGAGAAGGAGGAGGGAAAGTTCGACTTCTCCGTTCTCGACGAAGCGATAGATGTGCTTGCGGCACAGGGAATCAAGGTTATTCTCGGAACGCCGACGGCGGCACCGCCAAAGTGGCTTGCGGACAGATACGATGTGCTGCAGCGCGACAGGTACGGGCGTGTGCGCGCGTGGGGCTCGAGAAGGGAGTGCTGTGCGAACAGCCGCGACTACCTCGAGAAGTCCGAGATAATCGTAAAAAAGATGGTAAAGCACTTTGCAGGCAATAAAAATGTCATCGGCTGGCAGATTGACAACGAGTTCGGCTGTCATGCGAGCACGAGATGCTACTGCGGGAACTGCAGGAGGGCATTCGGCAAGTGGTTAAAAAAGCGCTATGAGGATATTGACGCGCTCAACAAGACGTGGGGAAACGTGTTCTGGAGCCTCGACTACGACTCGTTCGAGGATGTGATTCTTCCTGCGTATAATTCCTGCGAGGGCGAGAATTTCCCTAATTTTGCGCACAATCCGAGCCTTGACCTTGAATACAGAAGATTTGCTTCGGATTCATGGGTAAAATACCAGAGAATGCAGGTTGACATAATAAGAAAATACAGTGATCTGCCGATAACGCACAATTTTATGGGACATTTTTCGGACATCGATTACTACAAGCTCGGTAAGGATTTGGACTATGTAGCGTGGGACAACTATCCCGACAATCAGTGGGGCGGTTCTGAATATCAGTATGTCTCGATGGCACATGAGAATATGCGCGGCGTTAAGAACAGTAACTTCATAGTGATGGAGGAACAGGCGGGACCTTGCGGCTGGGATGTCGTCGGGAGGACGCCGAAGCCGGGACAGCTTAGGCTTTGGGCTTATCAGGCGGTTGCACACGGCTGTGAGGGTGTCGTGTATTTCAGGTTCAGGACGGCACTCTTCGGTATGGAGCAGTACTGGTACGGCGTGCTCGACCACGACGGAGTTCCGCGCAGACGCTTTTACGAGATTAAGCAGACGGGCGAGGAGTTAAAAAAGCTCGAGGAGCATATCGTCGGTGTCGGAAATTCCTACGAGGCGCTCATTTATAAGTCCTACGACGATGTATGGTCGCACGAAATCAAGCGCCACAAGGCGGGCTTTGACTACAGGAATCTCTTATACGCATACTACAAAGCCAGCTCAGACCTCAATGTGACCACGGCTGTGTCAAACTGTGACTTCTCAAAATATAAGGTTGTCTACATGCCTGCTCACAATGTCGTGACCGACAAGGAGATTAAGAAGATAACGGAGTATGTCGAGAACGGCGGAACACTCGTGCTCACTTTCAGGAGCGGGACGAGGGACTACTACAACAACATGAGAACGACGACCGTTCCGGGGGCTTTTGCGAAGCTTGCGGGAATAGAGGTGTCGGAATTTGCGACACCTGACGGAGCGGTGAAGCTTGAGGGCGATATTTTTGCGGGCGCAGGTGCGGCAAAGCTCTGGTGCGACATTATCGAGCCTAAGGGGGCAAAGGTGCTTGCAAGCTATGCGGAGGATTACTATAATGGCAAGGCGGCAGTCACGGTCAACGAATACGGCAAGGGAAAGGTGTATTATGCGGGCTGCGATATGGACGCAGATACGCTTGAAGCCTTCGTGAAATATGTGTCCGAGGAGTGCGGTATCGCGACGGCGAAGCTTCCTGACGGCGTGGAGCTTGTAAAGCGCGCTGACGGCTGCATGTTTCTACTTAACCATAGCGAGACTGCCTGCGAGACGGGAATTACGGGAACAAATATCCTCACGGGCGAAGCCTTTGACGGCAGGATTGAAGGATATGGTGCATACTGCATTAAAAAACACACTGAAAAAGTTTAATAATTGCTTAAATTCAAGAAATAATGTATAATAAATCATGTTATTAAATCAGATATTGCAAAATTGTGGATGGACATACACAGTTAAGTAACTTTTATATATTGCAAGTCAGGTACTTTGCAGACATCGGCGTTTATCAGCTGTATTTTAGCTGATTATGCGCCGCTATGTGATGCAACGTAGCGAGAGCGTGCCTGACGGTAATATATAAAAGTTACTTAACGTGGCGATTTTGTAATTGTTATTAACACACGAAAGGAAGGTTACGCGTATGTTGAAGGTTGGTATGCTTACCAGCGGCGGAGACTGTCAGGCACTCAATGCCGCAATGAGAGGTGTTGCAAAGTCACTTTACAGAGCTGTCGATGATGTGGAGATCATCGGATTTGAGGAAGGCTACAAGGGACTTATCTACGGTGATTTCAGGGTTATGAAAAAGAGCGATTTTTCAGGGATTCTTACAGAGGGCGGCACCATAATCGGAAGCTCAAGACAACCGTTCAAGCTGATGCGCGTACCAGATGACAACGGTCTTGACAAGGTCGAGGAGATGAAGAAGAACTATAAGTCATTAGGGCTTGACTGCCTCGTCATATTAGGCGGCAACGGAACGCACAAGACGGCTAATCTTCTGAGGGAGGAGGGGCTCAATGTAGTGACTCTCCCTAAGACCATAGACAACGACCTCTGGGGCACCGACATGACGTTCGGCTTCCAGAGTGCGGTGAATATTGCGACTAACGCTATCGATTGCATTCACACGACTGCATCGTCACACGGAAGAGTGTTTATCGTCGAGGTCATGGGACACAAGGTCGGATGGCTCACACTCCATGCGGGCATCGCGGGCGGTGCGGACATCATTCTGATACCTGAGATTCCATACGACATCAAGTCGGTTGTGGCTGCACTCAACAGGAGAACCAAGGCGGGAAAGAACTTCTCGATACTCGCCGTTGCGGAGGGCGCAATATCGAAGGAGGACGCGGCACTTCCTAAGAAGGAACTCAAGCAGAAGTTGAAGGACAACCCTTATCCTTCTGTGTCTTATAAGATAGGAAGCGAGATTCAGGAGCTCACGGGACAGGAGGTCAGAATCACGGTTCCGGGACACACACAGAGAGGCGGAAGTCCGTGCCCTTACGACAGAGTGCTGGCGTCAAGGCTCGGTGCCGCTGCGGCAGGGCTCATTCTCAACAAGGAGTACGGCTTCATGGTCGGAATAAGGAACGGAGAGATTGTCAAGGTTCCTCTTGCGGACGTTGCGGGCAAGCTCAAAATGGTTGATCCGAACGCGTCCATCATAAACGAGGCTAAGATGCTCGGAATAAGCTTCGGAGACTAGCCTTTCATTCAGGAGTAATTTATGTCATATACAGCTTTATACAGAAAATGGAGACCGGCGACCTTCGACGAGGTGAAGGGGCAGGATCACATTGTAACCACGCTCAAGAATCAGATAAAAAATGACAGGATAGGTCACGCTTATCTCTTCTGCGGAACGAGAGGTACAGGTAAGACGTCGGTTGCAAAGATTTTTGCCAAGGCGGTCAACTGCGCCAACCCTGTCGACGGAAATCCGTGCGGGGAGTGCGAGGTGTGCCGTGCCGTTGCCGCGGGAGCGAGCATGAATGTCATCGAGATTGATGCCGCGTCGAACAACGGTGTCGACAACATCCGTGAGATTAAGGAGGAGGTTGCATATCCTCCGACGCAGGGACGCTTCAAGGTATATATAATCGACGAGGTGCATATGCTCTCAATAGGAGCGTTCAATGCACTCTTAAAGACCTTGGAGGAGCCGCCGGCGTATGTCATCTTCATTCTCGCCACGACGGAGGCGCACAAGATTCCGATAACGATTCTCTCAAGGTGTCAGAGATATGATTTTAAACGTATCTCAATAGATACCATAAGCGCGAGGCTCTCCGAGCTCATGAGGGCGGAGGGGATAACGGCTGATGAGAGAGCTTTAAGATATGTCGCGAAGGCGGCTGACGGCTCGATGCGAGACGCGTTAAGCCTGCTTGACCAGTGTCTTGCGTTCTACATGGGACAGGAATTAAAGTATGAGAACGTCCTAGATGTGTTAGGCGCGGTCGACACGGAGGTCTTTTCGGACTTTTTCAGGGGAGTGATTGAGGGCGACGCAATCGGGCTCATTCATAAGCTTGAGAAGATAATAATTGACGGAAGGGATTTGAACCAGTTCGTCAACGATTTCACATGGTATCTTCGTAACCTCATGCTTTTGCAGTCGGCTACGGATGCCTCGGATGTGCTTGAAATGTCCGAGGAGAATATAAAGATTTTAAAGGAGGACGCGGCGCGCACCGATTTGAACGGAATAATGCGCTATATAAGAGTGTTCTCCGAGCTGTCGGGACAGCTCAAAAACTCAAGTCAGAAGCGAGTCATGGTCGAGGTGGCGCTGATAAAGCTCACGCGCCCGTCTATGGAGAAGGGCTTAGATTCCGTGCTCGACCGAATAAAGGTGCTTGAAAGGCAGATGGAGACGGGACTTGAGGCTGCGGCAAGAGCGATGGCGGCGGGAGGCGGTATGGCACCCGCAGGCGGTTCGGTAAGCGCACAGCAGGCAGTACAGGCTGATGCTCCAAAGGCACGCACCGTAAAGCCCGCGCGCTCCGAGGACATAACCGCTGTCATACAGAACTGGCGCGGTATATGCAACGGACTTGCAATGTCGTTAAAGCCTATCCTTGAGCACTACACGACCAAGGCTAACGGCGGTGGCAACAAGCTCCAGCTCATATACGACAACGACACCTACTACTCGATGGTGTCGACGCCCGAGAACATTCAGACCATAAAGAAGGTCATAGCGGACAAGACGGGACTTGACATGGAGATAGAGGTCATCCGCCTTGCAAACGGTGCGGACGCATCGCAGGACTATGACACCCTCGAGGATTTGTGCAGAATGAACATCGAGGAAGAGGATTTTTAATATTTTAATTTTGCAGATAAAGCCAATTTCAGAGTATAAATGTTATATTTTTTGTTGGTTTTATAATAATAACTAAGAAATTTAAAGGAGACCATTATGGCAAAAAGAGGAGGCTTTCCGGGAGGCGCAATGCCCGGCAATATGAATAATCTGATGAAGCAGGCACAGAGAATGCAGCGTCAGATGGAGGAGACGACAAAGGAGCTTGAGGAGAAGGAGATTACCGCATCCGCAGGCGGCGGTGCCGTATCCGTAACCGTATCAGGCAAGAAGGAGGTTACCAAGGTAAAGATTGATCCTGAGGCAGTTGATACCGATGACATCGAGATGTTAGAGGATATGATTATGGCTGCAACGAATGAGGCACTCAGACAGATTGAGGAGCTTTCACAGGAGTCCATGGCTAAGATTACCGGAGGACTCGGCGGTCTCGGAGGAGGCTTCCCATTCTAATGGAATACTACGGAAGTCAGATAAACAAGCTTATCGAGGAGCTTTCAAGGCTTCCCGGTATAGGAGCGAAGTCCGCACAAAGGCTTGCCTTTCACATTATAGGTATGCCGCGTGAGCAGGTTGAGAGTCTCTCAGCCGCAATCGTGAACGCCAAGACCAACGTGAGATACTGTAGCTGCTGTTACACCCTCACGGATGAGGAGCTCTGCCCGATATGCCGCAACCCTAACCGCAATCACCGCGTAATTATGGTTGTGGAGAACACGAGGGATATGGCAGCCTACGAAAAGACGCAGAAGTACGACGGTGTGTACCATGTTCTTCACGGCGCAATCTCGCCGATGCTCGGAATAGGTCCTAACGACATCAAGCTAAAGGAGCTCATGAAGCGACTCGAGGACGATGTCGACGAGGTAATTATTGCAACCAACTCAAGCCTCGAGGGAGAGACTACCGCGATGTACATAAGCAAGCTTGTGAAGCCCACGGGAATCAAGGTGAGCCGAATAGCGAGCGGTGTCCCTGTCGGCGGAGATTTGGAGAATATCGACGAGATAACACTGCTTCGTGCACTTGAGGGAAGGACGCTTCTGTAAAGGGATTTAACCTTACAATCGCTTGCCATCCCCATCCCCATGCGTTATAATAACCTTTATGAATGTAGAGAGGTTATCGTGAATGCCGCAGGATAATATTTTAGTAAATGATATAATTTCAGACCACAGAGAGCGTATGCTGAACCTAAAGAAATATTATCCGTTCTTCAAGCTGTCGGAGGTGTCCTTTTCATGGTATAAGGAGGGCATATACGACAGTCTTGATATGGGATATATTCTTATGGCGGTGCTGCGCTTTTTTATTGAGGAAAATAACTTCAAGGAGAGGGACGTGACCTATGCGGAGTACGCCGCATTTATGAGCCGCTGCATAAGACGTGACTTTGAGCTCAATCCGCCTCAGGGGGATATGAGCATACTCGTGGACTATATTTTCGACAAGCTGAAAAATGACGGAAAGCCATTTGTTTTTCACTATTTTGATCCCGTCGACAGGAAGAAAAAAATATCGAGGGTGCGCCTTATCGAGAGCAGGATAGAGAACGGAACCGTGTGGTACTCGATAAGCGCGGAGGGCATCGAGTTCTATCTCGACACCAAGGAGATTAGGGACGAGAGCAGGATAAGCGTGGAGCAGCTTTTGCTCGAGAAGATGATTCAGTCTAAGGATTTCAAGGGCGGAACGGACGTTGTCAGGAGAATCAACAAGGAAGTGGACAGGCTTTGGGTTAAGAAAAATCAGGTCATGGCACTCCTGTCGGCTGACGTCTTTACGGGACTTGAGGCGTATGAGGAGTTCTTTAGCACGGGAATCAGGTGGTTTGACGAGGAGCAGAAGCTCTTTGTGAAAAATTCGGAGCTGATTGACGCCGCGCAGAGGAAGGCTGAGACGGACAAGGGCAACGACGACTACGGCTCGTACCTGAAGATAACGGGCGAGATTTACCAGCTCGACACGGAGCTAAAGATTGCGATGAACAATCATTTGAAGCTTCTGTCAGCCTGCACACAGCTCGGAATAATGGCGGATGAGATGGTCAAAAAAGCCAAGCTTGGAAGGCTGAGACCGACCTTCGATTTCAGGAACGCGCTTGAGCTTGCGATGAAGAAGGATGATATAGAGCTTCTCGGAAATCTGGTGCGCCCCGTCATGGGACTTAAAATCAACAAGACCTTCCCGATTGACAGAATCGGGGACATGATAACCTACAGACCTGAACGCGAGGAGCAGGCGGAGCGCATTGAGGGCGCGGCTGTCGAGAACATCGTGTACGACGATGAGCTTGAGGATGCGCGAATCAGGGACAATTATGCGGCACTCATAAAGCTGCTTCTTGCAATGCTAAAGCGCAGGGACAGCTTCGACCTTCGCACTTATAATGAAGTTGCCGTAAAAATTCTCGGGGACACGCTCTTTGAGAACGGCGATTACTACTCGTTTCTCGTGCACCTCTGCCAAAAGAAGGAGTATGTGTTCGAGGCGGACAGACAGGGCATGGAGACGTTTCTCGATGAGATATTCCGCGACTGCGCCGCAAGGGATGAGTACGCGGAGTACCTCGGACTGCATTTTGCGATTGAGCCCGAGGGCGCGGATGAGATTGAGATAAATGCCAACTCTCTTGACAATGCGGTGCCTTTTACGATAACAAACATTGCTTTTAAAAATATACACGATACGGAACAATAATGCCGACAACGGCAAAGGAAAGGGATAGACCATGGATGAGCGCAGCTTGGAGAAAGCTCTTGAGATTGCAGAGACACTTATAAGAGGCGAGGCAGTGAGCGCGGTCGAGAACGTCGCTCTTTATGAGGAGTACTCGTCCAACTCGCAGGTGTATGATGCGTTGAGACTGATTTTAAAGAAGTTTGACATGGAGCTTTATGAGTACAATAACGCCCTGTTTGTGAGCGCGGGGGAGAATAACCGATGCTTCGGCTTCACCAACGAGGAGCTAAGACGTGCCCTCGGAGTGAAGGTCAACAAGGAGCTGTTTTTGTGTTATCTTATAACATACTGCACGATGACGGAGTTCTACAAGACCTCGGGAAACTACACATACACGGAGTTTGTGAGACATGAGGAGGTCATAAGGGCTGTCGACAATGTGCTTGCGAACGTGATTGACCATTCGGCGGGGCTGGTGCTCGACGAGGTCGAGGAGAACAGCTTCAAGACGCTTGCGCTTCTCTGGGACGAGCTTCCCGTGACATCCACGGACGACATACAGGGGCAGAGGGCGGCGCGCAATTCCAAGACGGGATATGTGAAGCTGACCTTCAATTTCCTTGTGAGTCAGGGACTTTTTATCGAAAATCAGAACAAATATTATCCGACCGACCGTTTTAAGGCGATGGCGGAGAACTACTACAGCAACAACCGCGGAAGGCTCTACGAGATACTGACAAGGGAGAACGAGGAGGAAGAAAATGCCGCAGATTAACAGAATCAGGGTAAACAATATCAAATACAATTTCGGCACACAGTACTACGATGATTTCCTCATGCGTTTTTCGTGCAAAAACACCATTTACGACCTCGCAAACGGAGGCGGTAAGAGTGTGCTCATGCTTTTGCTTTTACAGACGATGCTTCCTAACTGCACGCTCGACGAGAAGCAACCCGTGGAGAAGCTTTTTGCGTCGGCGGGCGGAAGCACGACGATACACTCGCTCGTGGAGTGGAAGCTTGATTCGTGCGACGTGAAGAACGGCTACAAGTATATGACCTGCGGCTTCTGTGCGAGAAAGGGAAGAGCTGCGGACGATGAGGAGGATGCGGTAAAGGGTTCGGGAATAGAATACTTTAACTACTGCATTTTTTACAGGGAATTTGGTGACAATGATATTAAGAATCTCCCACTATCCAACGGTGACGAAAGGATAACCTACAACGGTCTGAAAGCCTATCTTCGCGACCTCGAGAAGAAGGATTTCGGCGTGAAGGTCAAGCTCTTCGAGAGAAAGGGAGATTATTTAAGCTTTATCAACGACTTCGGAATCTATGAGAGCCACTGGGAGCTCGTCAGGGGCATCAACAAGACCGAAGGTCATGTGAGAACCTACTTTGAAAGCAATTATAAGACGACGAGAAAGGTCGTTGAGGACCTTTTAATCGAGGAGATAATAGAGAAGTCGTACAACAACCGCATAAGGGGCGGCAACGGCGACGACGAGATGGCTAAGACTCTGCTTGAGATAAAGGATAAGCTCCTAGAGCTTGCAAAGCGCAGGGAGGACATAGACAATTACGGTAAAGAGCTTGAACTGATTAACGAATTTGCCGGGAAAGTCAATGATTTCGGCGATGTTTTTGCGCGCAAAGAGGCCGGAAAGAGCACGCTGTTTAAGTACCTTTTCATAGCGGGTGCACAGGTGGTAAAGAAGGAGAATGAGGCCGACAGGCTTGCTGCAGAGCTCACTGCACTTACGGCGGCAAAGGAAAATGAGGAGAAGCTCATTGCAGCGTCCATGATTGCCGAGGAGGAAGCGGGACTTAAAGAGGTTCGTGAGCTTGTCGAGAGCTTATCCGAGAAAAACGATGCCATGTCTGCGGAGTATGAGAAAAAGCGCAGTGAGCTTGAGATGTCCTACGCGGCGGAGGATTACGCGGATTATGTGCAGCAGGAAAAAGAGCTTGCAAAGCTTAAAGAATATATGGATAACCGCCACAAGGATAAAAAAGAGATAACCGACGAGATGCAGAAGCTTGCATCCGCAAAGCACCTATACATGGCAGAGGAGCTTGAGGAGAATGAGAAGTTATTGAATGACCTGCTCGGTAGAGAGCGTGAGAGCAGGGAGGCGCTCGAGAACCTGAGTGAGAATTTCCGCGTCAAGGACAACGAATGTGCCAGAACGGAGGGTACTCTTGCAGAACTTAGGAAACAGGCTGAGGAGCTTCAGAGCGGAATTAACGGCAAGCTTTCAAAGACACCTCTGCTTGTCGTCGAGAATGCACAGCAGGAAGCAGATGAATATGAAGAGAAAATAGAAGAACTCAGAAACAGACTTGGTTCGCTTGCAGATGATGCGGCACAGCTTGATGCGAGGAAAGAAAGCTGTATAAGGGAGCGCGCACAGACTGATGCGGCACTTGAACTTGCTGCGCAGAATCTGGACAGAATAAGCACATTGCTTTCGGCTGCGAGACAGAGGGAAAATGAGCTTACGGCACTCGGAAAAGTCTACGGTGAGCCTAATCATGACAAGCTGGTTGGTGTGCTCGCGCGTTTCTATGATAACATGCTTGCACAGAGAGAACAGCTTAAGAAAAAGACGGATTCAGTCAGGGAGTATATAAGTTCCATCGAGAATCTCAAGCCGATCGATTCAAAGGGCGTGCAGAAGATGTGTGAGTATCTTCAGAGCAGATATGAGGGCAGCATAATAAGCGGTGCCGAGTATCTGAGAAATAAGGACAAGGATGAGTGCGCCGAGCTTGCGGGAAGATATCCGTATCTTCCGTACTCGGTGCTTGTCGGGGATGACTATGAGAATATCTGCCGCGACAGAAATGTCATGACGATGGACTGCGGAGTCGTGCCTATAATAAGGCTTGACGTGGTTGACGCAGTGACAGCGGGGGACGGCATGGCGGATGCTCACGAGACCGATGCATACATGCTTGCCTGCCGCGATTTGTCATTCATATATGATGAGGCGGGCAGACTGTCGGGAATAAGGAAGGCGACGGAGGAGCTTGAGCAGGCATCACAGGAGCTTGCAAAGCTTGAGGACAGACTTGCAGTTGTGAGGACGGATTATGAGCGCGTGAGCGGATATTCATGCGCAGGCGGGGAGAGCGCTGCAGAGCTTGAGGCGATGCTTGGAGCGGAGAAACACAGCGAGGGAAGCTTAAAGGATAAGGCGGATAATTTACGGGAACTTTATGATACACTTGAAGGACGTACAAGGGAGCTTGATGACAGGAAAATAAGACTTGATGAGGAGCTTGAGGACAATTTAAGAGTAAAGGAAAGCTTAGACGACATCGTGGAGCTTTGCAAAAGCCTGTCGGAGTGTAATCTTGAGATTACCAAGAATGAAGTTGTGCGCGATGCTGCAGTCAAGGCAAGAAAGCTGTCAAAGGAACTTCATGATGGCAGGGAGAAAGCATACAATGAGCTTATTCTGCGCCGTACCGGAATACAGAAGAATATAGAGAATCTTAAAGCCACATGGGAGATGTATGAACCGTACCATAAGGAATCCGAGGACACAGTGGAAGTAAGAATGGTTCCGTCAGCCGAGATCGATGCGCGGTTTACGGCACTTCGTTCACTGCTGAATGAAGAGCTCGGCGATATGACAGACAAGGAAAGACTTATGGAGAACTGCCGCACGGCGATGGATAAAGCGGTGCGCTCAATGCTTCACAGAGGAATAACTCTTGAAAAGGCGAAGGAGCTTGATGCCCAAGGTGTTTTACAGGTTAAAAGCCATGAAGACCTCCTCATAATAACGGAAGAGCAGGATAAGCTTAAGCAGAGCATCAGGGATGTTGAGGGTGAGCTTGACAGTGCAAGTGCTCAGATGAACCGAATAGAGGGAAGCTGTGCGCATGCGAGAAAGAATTACGAGGAGCGTTACGGGGTACTTGAAACAGAGCTTCCGAAGAATCCTCGGGAGTACGCAGGACAGCACCGTGCGGAGCTTGAGCGTCTTAAAAAGGAACTCACAAGACTTCAGGCGGAGGAAAAGAAGAATCGGCAGGAGTACACGGCATGCCTGCTTATGCAGAAAGACTTAGAGAGAATCGTAAAGTCGGTAACACCGGATGCGGATGAAATCATAAAGCAGAAATCGGCTGAGTATGCAGAGGACAATCCAGGTGAGGAACTTACGGATGCTAAGTATGAAGAAGCGGGACGTGCCTTTGAGGCGGTGCTTAAGGACGAACAGAAGAAACGCACGACATTTTTGAGGGCGAGGGATTTGCTCGTCGATCAGCTCACGATGTTAAAGGCTTACGAGCTGGCACAGGAGATTAAGCAGAATATACAGCCGCCGCAGTCACGGGCAGAGGCGGACGAATTGTCAGCCGCACTAAAAGGAACGGCTGACTGCATAGTTCTTGAGAGGGACAGAATAAGCCGCGGCATTGAGGATATGGAGCTTATCAAAACCAATTTTGAAAACAGATGCGTCCAGATATGTACCAACATACGTTCTGAACTTGAGCGCCTTGACAAGTTGTCGAGAATAACACTCGACGATGAGGTGATTCCCGTGCTCTCACTCCAGATACCGTATATCAAAGAAGAAATGTATAAGGACAGAATGTCTGTATATATTAATGAGACAGTATCATCGGCTGAGAATTTTAAGACGATTGACGAAAGGCTCAAGTATATAAGGGGAAGATTAAGCTGGAAGAGACTGTTTTCCGTAATCGTAACCGATATGAACAGCATAAGACTCAACCTTTATAAGAGAGAGCGTATCAAGGATCAGAGCCGTTACCTCAGATATGAGGAGGCTGTCGGAAGTACGGGACAGTCGCAGGGTATTTATATCCAGTTCCTCGTGTCGATAATCAACTATATCGCAAGCATCAATGCGGGCGGCAAGGAGGCGGCAGTTCTTGGCAAGACCATCTTTATCGATAACCCGTTCGGTGCGGCGAAGGATGTATATATCTGGGAGCCTATATTTAAGCTTCTTAAGACAAATCACGTACAGCTTATAGTTCCTGCAAGAGGTGCTACGCCTGCCATCACGGGACGGTTCGATGTGAATTACGTTCTTGGACAGAAACTTGTCGACAAAAAACAGCAGACGGTGGTTGTTGACTACCACAGCCAGGTTGCGGAGCAGGAGCTTGAGTATGAAAGACTGAGCTTTTCACAGGAAAGTTTTGATTTTCTATAGATGCTGTGATACACTGAAATTATTAGAATTTGGAGAATATTAATCCATATATGAGAGGTGAACGTCTTGGATAAGTACGAGCTGACCATAAAGACAGAGCAGCTTGATAAGCTGGTGAGAAGCAGGGATTATGTGTCTGCAGCCAAGGTTGCGGAGCAGATAGAGTGGAAAAAAATGAAGCAGTGGAGCGTCATGTCGAATGCGATAGATGCTTTTATTGCAACGGAGAAGTATGACAAGGCAAGGAATGTCTGTATATATGCCTACAACCGCAAGCTTGGCGGAAGAAGGCTTTTAGCCACACTCATGGACATGTATGTGCGTCTTGGAGAGTATGAGGATGCCGAGGAGATATACCACGAGTATGTCGAGATGGCACCGAGAGATGTGGCAAGGTATATACTTCTGTATAAGTTAAAGAGAGCTGAGGGAGCACCTGTGACGGAGCTCATCGAGATACTTCAGGATTATAAGGAGAAGGAACTTGACGAGGAGTATGAGTATGAGCTTGCACTTCTCTACAGCGAAGCCGGAATGACCGACAGATGCGTGAGGGAGTGCGATGAGCTTGTGCTCTGGTTCGCGGACGGTGTTTATGTTGAGAAGGCTCTCCGACTCAAGCAGATGTATACGCCTCTTTCACAGAGACAGGCGGAGAAGCTTGCAAGGCTTGAGAAGATGTCCTCAATGGGAATCAACAGCTCAGAGCTCATCGACGGCGAGCCTGAACCTCAGAAGGCGGCATCACCTGTCAGGAAGAATCCTCTGCCTGTGATGGAGGCTGCGGCGACGGTCGAGAAGCCTGAGGAAGAACCTGAGGAGAAAGAGCCTGATTTTAACTATGAGGAAAAGGCAGAGGTGGCAACCGATGGGTCCGTAGGTGAGGAAACGGAGCCTGAGAAACCGGAGGATACAGAGCCTGTCGATGACCTGAGCAACACGACTGAGTGGTCACCGATTGACATCAACATCAAGGTGCCTGATTACTCCGTATATGACACGAGAAATGTCCAGCAGGAGTTAAAGGCGAATGTCGAGGAAATCATGGAGGCGTACAAGAACAGGGAAAAGACCGAGGCACTCCGCGAGGCGGCGGAGCTCGAGGATATGCCTGACGATGATTCGGATCCGACCAAGGAAATAATAATAAACAAGCACCAGTGGCGCAAGGCATCGAGAAATGCAGCCAAAGCGCAGGAGGAACCGAAAGCTCCGAAGAAGCAGCCTGAGGCTGAGCCTGAGAAGCCGGCTGCGCAGGGTAAGCCCGTTCTCTCACCTGACATGACGATAAGACAGGCTGCGGAGCAGATGACAATCGAGCAGATGGCAGAGATTGTCGCACAGCTTCAGGCTGAGCAGGAGAGAAGAAAGAAAGAGGCGGCACAGCGGGATGACCAGATAGACGGCCAGATGGATATATCACAGTGGCTCTCCGATTTGGACGAAGAGCCGGAAGGTCCTGATGATATGGAAGAGATACAGCCGACGAGGGAAATTCCTGTCCATGAGGTTGCGGCAGCACTCGAGGAACAGCACGAGGAGCAGCCTGAGATAAAGGCTGAGGAAGAGTATCAGCCTGAGGACGCGGAGTTTGAGGAGATACCGGATGTCGATGCGGCTGAGGAGGAAGAATACCAGCCTGCGCAGGCAGTAGAAGAACGCCAGCCTGCGACAGCGGCAGTTGAGGAGAGCGAGCCTGAATCGGAGTCCGAGGACGAGGCAGAGTATGAGCCTGAGGAGTCCGACGACGCTCACGACATGGAGAACACCCTCGATCTGGAGGAGGCTGTGAGTGCGGGCATCGAGAGAATTATCGATGACACTGTAAGGAGCGCGCTCGGAGACAGTGACGCAGCCGGATATACGCTCAAGGACGAGGAGAGAAAGTTCCTCGACAAGTATCTTTACATGTCGGGCATGGAGCGCAGACTGTGCAGATATATCGGAAGCTACAGGGCAGTTCAGGCGGGAAAAGCAGGAAATGTCGGAAATATAATGATTATGGGAAGCCGCAATACGGACAAGATAACCTTTGCCGTGAATCTGTTTAAGGCTCTCCATGCCTTTGATAAGGAGCGCGAGCAGAAGCTTGCGAGAATATCAGCCGACAAGCTCAACGAAAAGAGCTATGAGGCGTATGCGGATAAGCTTGCCGGACAGACGCTCATCGTAGAGAATGCGGGCAGATTAAAGCGCGCACAGATAGTCTCGATGATGCGCGAGGGAAATGCTAACGCGACGACATTTATAATTGTTGATGAGGAGTACGAGATTAACAAGCTTTTTGCCGAAAATTCCGACTTTGCGGAGACATTTACGGGATGCTTCCTGTTAAAGCAGTACACGGTCAATGAGCTTGTTGACATTGCAAAGGACTATGCGGACGAGCAGGGCTGGAGAATAGAGGACAAGGCACTTTTAAAGCTCTATCTCATTTTGAGCCAGCTTCCTAACGATGACACGGGAAATGTTGTCGGGGTGGTCAAGGAGACGATGGAGCGTGCGGCGGAGCACGCAAGGAGCAGCTTCGGCAACAAGCTGTTCGGAAGATTCCGCTCGGCGCTTGTCATAAAGGAGTCGGACTTCAAAGAGGCGGATGCCGATGAGGACGATGACTATGATAAAGATACCTATGAGGATGACGATTACGACGAGGATGACAACTAGGCAAGGAGGAGAAGGTAATGGCAGAAATCAAGGAAGTTATTGAGGGCGGAAGAGCCGTGCTCGGAATCGAGTTCGGTTCGACAAGAATTAAGGCGGTGCTCGTGGATGAGGACAACAATCCGATTGCTTCGGGAAGCCACGAGTGGGAGAACCGCTACGAGAACGGCGTGTGGACATACAGTCTTGACGATATATGGGGCGGACTCAAGGACTGTTACGCGTCACTCAAGGCGGATGTGAGGGCTGAGTACGGAGTTACGTTAAAAAAGCTTGCGGCGATAGGCTTCTCGGCTATGATGCACGGATACATGGTATTTGACGAGAAGGGCGAGCTTTTGGTGCCTTTTAGAACATGGAGAAACAGCATCACGGAGGAGGCGGCAGACGAGCTCACCTCACTTTTTAACTACAACATCCCTCAGAGATGGAGCATTGCACATCTCTATCAGGCGATGCTCAACAATGAGGAGCATCTCCCGAGAATAGACTACATGACGACGCTTGAGGGCTTCATTCACTGGAAGCTGACGGGCAGAAGAGTTATCGGTATCGGTGAGGCATCGGGAATGTTCCCGATTGACACCGCGACCAAGAATTACAATGCCAACATGGTCGGAAAGTTCGATTCGCTCATAGAGGAGCGCAACGCAAAGGGCGATAAGCCTGAGCTTAAATGGAGACTCATGGACATTATGCCTGAGGTTCTTCTTGCGGGCGACGATGCAGGAAGTCTCACACAGGAGGGTGCGCTGCTCTTGGATGCGGACGGAGATTTGTGCGCAGGCATTCCGCTCTGCCCTCCTGAGGGAGATGCGGGAACGGGAATGACGGCTACCAACTCGGTAGCGGTGAGAACGGGCAACGTCTCCGCGGGAACAAGTGTGTTCGCGATGATAGTCATGGAGAAGGAGCTCTCAAAGGTATACCCTGAGATAGACCTCGTTACGACTCCTACGGGAAATCTCGTGTCGATGGTTCACTGCAACAACTGTACATCCGACCTCAACGCATGGGTAAACATATTCAAGGAGTTCGAGGAGGCACTCGGAATCCCTGTTGACATGAACAAGCTTTTCTCAGTGCTCTACAACAAGGCACTTGAGGGCGATGCGGACTGCGGCGGACTTATGTCCTACGGTTATATTTCGGGCGAGAACATAACACACATGGAGGAGGGACGTCCTCTCTTTGTGAGAAATACCAACAGCAGATTCAGCCTTGCCAACTTCATGAGAACACATCTCTACACATCGCTCGGTGCGTTAAAGATCGGTCTTGACATTCTTCTCAAGGAGGAGGGCGTAAAGGTCGATTCGATAACGGGACACGGCGGACTCTTTAAGACCAAGGGCGTAGGACAGAGATTCCTTGCGGCTGCGATGAACGCGCCTATCACCGTTATGGATACGGCAGGCGAGGGCGGCGCATGGGGAATGGCTGTGCTTGCCTCATACATGATACATAAGGGCGAGGGAGAGACTCTCGACGATTACCTTAACAACAGAGTGTTCGCAGGTCAGAGCGGAAGCACAATGGAGCCTGACGCTGCCGACGTTAAGGGCTTTGATGAGTTCATAGAGCGCTACAAGGCGGGACTTGCTGTTGAGAGGGCAGCGGTGGACAGCTATGAAAATTAAGGGCTTTGAAAAGGTATCGGTGTGGGTTGTGACGGTGCTTCTGGCACTGTTTCTCCTGCCGCTCATAATACTGAGCTTTCCGCGGAGCTATTTTAACATAAGCATTGAGCTTGAGAAGCTCTACCTGATTCTCGACAATCCGCTTTTGATTGCGCTCAAGGTACTGCTCTTTATCATAGTGCTCTATGCACTCACTAAACTGTTGTGCCTGATACCCGAAAAGGTCGGCAGGATAGTGATTCCCGCCGTGCTGTCGGTGACGGCGTGTGTGCTCGCATTTATGTGGGTGCGCGGCAGCAAGACATATCCTCAGGCAGACCAGGAGTTCACATATCTCGCGGGAGTTCTCATATCCAGAGGAAAGGGCGCGATAAGCACCGACGCCGTTGTACAGTCGTATATACAGATGTACCAGCAGCAGCTCGGTCTGGCAATGTTTCACGCGATGCTTATAAAAATATCGGGACTGACATCGCCGAAGCTCCTACTCGGAGTGAATGCGCTCTGCGTGCCCGTCATACTGACAAGCATATATGTGATAGCCTACAGAATATCAAAAAAGTACGAGTGCGCGGTTGCGGCACTGCTCCTTGCGTTCACATGTCTGCCGATGTATTTTTACACCTCGTTCGATTACGGCGAGATAACGTCGACGGCATTTTCGCTTATTTGTATTCTGTTTGCGATGAGCGTTCTCGACGGACTCGGACAGAGCTTTTCTGACATGAAAAAGAGCCGCAAGGTCGGTTATATCGCAAGCTATGTTGGGGGCATCGTGTTCGCGTTCTTAGCATCGATGGTGCGAATGAACAGCATTATTGTCATGATTGCAATATCGGCTGTCGTGCTTGTGAAGGTGATTACCACAAAAAAGCCGATAGGGCTCATTCTCATAGCGTGCGTAATGCTCGGCGCGCTTCTGCCGGGAAAAATATCAAAGGCACTGTATGCCGATGCGATTGACGGCAGGGACGGAATGCCAGCGTCGCTCTGGATTGCGATGGGAATGCAGGATTCGGACGGGCTTAGCGGCTGGACGAACTACTATAATGTAAGCACCTTTGAGAACAGCGGATACGACGCAGAGAAGGCGACGGAGCAGGCTAAGAAGGACATTGCCGAGCGTTTGTCGTATTTTGCGGCAAATCCCGACAGGGCGGTAAAGTTCTATCTTAACAAGTTCGAGTCACAGTGGAACAGCCCGCTGTACCAGTCGGTCCAGATGAACAGCAGAATTGAGGGAACGCCGACAATATTTGCGGGAAGCGTGTTGAGCTTCGGCGATGCGTACCGCACGGCGAGGGCATTTTCAAATGTCCACCACTCGGTTGTATTTCTTTTTGCATTGATTGGTCTTATATACATGCTTGTAAAAAATAAGGGCATAGAGAATTATATAATTCCCGTCGTGGTTGTCGGAGGAATGCTGTTCAGCCTCATGTGGGAAGCGAAGGCTCGATATTGTTTCCCGTATTATGTATTTATACTTTCACTGTCAGCGGTCGCAATAGCGCCGATTAATGATATGATACACAGACTTTTAAAGCCGTTATGGTCAAAAATAAAGAAGAACTGACCATCGGGGGAAGGAGAAGGACATGTTAGAGCAGTTAAAGAAGGAAGTATACGAGGCTAATATGGAGCTCGTGAAAAGGGGACTTGTAATCTATACCTGGGGAAATGTGAGCGGCATCGACCGCGAGAGCGGTTATGTGGTAATCAAGCCGAGCGGTGTGGATTACGACGTCATGACACCTGACGACATGGTTGTCATCGACCTTGACGGAAATGTGGTTGAAGGAAAGTACAAGCCTTCCTCGGACACGGCAACACATCTTGTTCTCTACAAGCAGTACTCGGAGATTGGCGGTGTGGTACATACCCATTCCAAGTGGGCGGTTACATTTGCGCAGGCGGGAATGGACATCCCGGCATTCGGAACGACGCATGCGGATTATTTCTACGGCGACATTCCGTGCACGAGAGACCTCACGGCGCAGGAGATTTATGAGGCATACGAGCTCAATACGGGAAACGTGATTGTCGAGACCGTCGGCGATACCGACGCGCTCGCAGTTCCGGGCATTGTGGTAAAAAATCACGGTCCGTTCGCGTGGGGCAAGACTGCCAAGGGTGCAGTGTACAATGCGGTTGTTCTTGAGGCTGTGGCTGAGATGGCATACAACACGATGACACTTAACCCGAGAGTCCAGAGAGTTCCGCAGCACCTTCTCGATAAGCATTATTTCAGAAAGCACGGAGCAAATGCTTACTACGGACAGGGCGAGAATGAGGATCACTGATCTGGAATAAAATACTTTTAAGAAGCATGACGGCTTTGGGATTTGTCGAAATCCCGAAGCCGTTTTTGTTATGTCTTTTACCATTTTCCCCGTAATCCCGCTTTTGCCGGATATGTCAGTTGCCCGTGTGGGAAATGACTGGTATAATAATTAATGTAATTATTTATAAGAAGTCTGCTCGTTGGAGGAATGGCATGGCATTTTACATGTTTGGTGATTACATAAGAGAACAGAGAGAAAGAATGGGAGTTACACAGGAAGATTTATGTGAGGGAATATGTTCGCCGGGAACATTGTCGAAGATAGAGAACGGGCGTCAGGGCGTGCGGCTCAATCAGTACATAGCACTCATGGAGAGACTCGGACTGCCTGTACAGCCGATGGGAGTACAGGTGACGGAGGAGGAGATGAGGTGGTATAATTTAAAACAGGAAATATCATATAAAATATCATCAGGTTGCAGAGATGTAGAAGAACTGCTTGCTCGGTTGGAAAAGTGCTCATACAAAGCGGACAGAATAACGGAGCAATATGTAAGTTTTGTAAGAGCCGGCATAAAAATGGGAAATGGCAATAATGGAGAAGAAGTTTTTGATATGTTGCTAAGGGCAATTCGTTATACTCTTCCAAGGTTTGATTTTAATAATATAAATAATGTCAAATTGCTTACTTTTGATGAAATTATGATAATAGACAATATCGCAATTATGATGAGAAGGTAAGAATATACCCTATGATTCTGTTTAATCTCAGTAATTGGCTCATTGGCTGTGGAAGGTATAACGATGCGGATGAAATTTGTTCTAAGGGAATTGAATATTGTAATACACATGGAAAATTAAATATTTTTATGGAACTGCTATACAACAGAGGAATATGTTATGCTGAGACGGGCGACAAGAAAAGCGCGGCACAATTTTTTACATATTCCTATGTTATAGCAGAGGCAAGAGGAGATAAAAAGAGAGCGAATATCATAGAGGAAACTCTTGCAGGGTATGGAATAAGTAAAGTTATGATGTGAATGAAATATCATCCAATGTAGGACATTCATAAGTGCTTGGTTGCGGAGCAGAGGATGTATCTCGAAATGCAAAAAAGAGAAGATTAAATATAATTATTATTGATAATATGTATTTTACTTTTTGTTTCATGTGTAAACTCCTTTATATAGTATTTTGATATTATAAATATGATGCCAGGGTCAAAAGGTCTAAGCCCACATGAGCTTGCTCATAAGTGGGTGAAAGACCTTAGGACCCGCCCCGATATGAGCATAAAAGTGGGATGATAATCCCACGATATGCGAATATTGGGTAGGATTGTGGGAGTGCGTAGCACGGAGCAATCCGTAGGCATCAAAGTCGGGGGCTTTTGACCCCGACATCTTTACTATTGGACAGATCATTTATCTTAGTTGATAGCCATCCGGCTCTTTATTTCTTATTGGAATTTCGTCTTTGTTGGAAGAAAATGTTCTGGCATGAGGGAAAATTTTCTGATTTGAAAAGCCTAATATCCGCCCTTGCTGTTGCGTGAGCAGTGCATTGACAAGGAGCGTTCCGAAGACACTTTGCCCAACTTGTTAAGGAACGTAAACAGG
>UQZF01000023.1 GCA_900545455.1 uncultured Eubacteriales bacterium | reverse complement strand
ATTCCATCAATTCCAAAACCATATTTTTCATAAAGTTTTCTAGCCGCGGTATTGTTCTCCCTGACCTCAAGATGCAGATATTTCACATTTTTTCTCCTGCACAAAAGCTCAAGTCCTTCCAGCAGCTTGTATGCTATACCACGTCGTCTCTGTGAGGGACTTACCGCAATATTGGTAATTTCCGCCTCGTCGAGCACAACCTGCATCCCCGCATATCCGGCAAGGCTCCCATCCGTGCCGTCAAGTGCTGCAATGTACTCATAGTTCGGCGACTCTACGGCATCCGCAAATGCCTTCTCACTCCACGGTGTTGAAAAGCACTGTGCCTCAAGCTGTGCCGTCTGCGCGACATGGCACGGCCTCATTGGAGCTATAATAATATCAGCCATTTGACTGCCTCTTTTCGTTAAGCTCTCTCTCAGCCTGTGACAGCCTCAGATAATCCGGAAGATGTTCGGAAGCAGGCTCCGTCTTTCCCTCGGCATAGTATATTTCTCCGAGAACAGCCACTGAGGCAGCTCTCTGCCTGTTAATTGATGCAGGCGCAAGTTCATAGCCCCTACCGCCGAAATGCTCGTCAATGCGCTCCTTGAACACAGGTATCCCGTCACCGATGAACATAACTTTCTTTTTGTCATAATTAATCTCATCAAGTTTCTGCATAAGCTCATCAAACGTGATGGCACTGTTCTCGAGAAGTATGTTAAATTTTCCATCCTCAAATTGATATATACCTGTATACACCTGTGAGCGTCTGGCATCCATTATAGGGCATACCAATCCCGCATAACCGTAAGCATTATATGCCATCGCGTCAAGGGTAGGCACATGAATAAGCGGAATGTCAAGTGCCATTCCGAGTCCCTTTGCGGTTGCCGAACCTATCCTAAGTCCCGTATATGATCCCGGACCTCCTGAAACAGCTATCGCATCAATTGTCTTTTTGTCAGTCTGTGTCATTCTCAATATCTCATCTATCATCGGAAGCAATGTCTGGGAATGAGTCACCTTGTAATCGACCGTATACTCAGCCACAAGAATGTCATCCTCAACTATCGCTGCCGATGCCACGAGCGATGAGCTCTCAATCGCAAGAATTTTCATTATTTTCCCTCCTTAATGCTCACAACACGGTAATCAAAGCCCTTTGTCGTGTCCTTTTTTATCTCAACATAAATGCAGTTCTTCGGGAGCAACTCCTCTATCATGAGCCCCCACTCCACGATGCACACGCCGTCTCCGTAGAAGTACTCCTCATAGCCTATCTCGTCCATCTCGCTGACATCGCCTATTCTGTACACGTCAAAGTGATAGAACGGCATTCTTCCGTCGTGATACTCCTTCACAATAGTAAAAGTAGGGCTGTCTACATAATCCTGCACTCCAAGTCCGTTTGCAAAGCCCTGAGTGAACACGGTCTTGCCTGTTCCCAAATCGCCCGTGAGACAGATAACCTGCCCCGGCACGGCTTCCTGTGCCATCTGCTGACCCAGTCTGTACGTATCCTCATATGAAAATGTCTCAATTATTCTATCGTTCACTGTCATCCCTCGCTATTTCAGTCTTCCCGGAAGATGTGCCTTTACAAGCTTTTTAAAGTCATCATACTGTTCGCCAATGGCTGCTTTAGGCAGAATTATACCATTGTTCACAACAATATAAATAACAACTATCTTCCCATAGTCGGCAGCCTTGTAGCACTCCTCCCACTTCTTCGATGTCACGCTCTCTCCCTGACTTACGGTTATTCCCTCGTCGTCAAATTCGTATTTTAACTCATTCTGATATACCGGATTCTTCTTTATCTGGCGTCCCGCGTTCTTCCAGAGCATAATCGGCTGGATAATCGTATAGATGGAGCCTAAAAGTATGAGCAGCAGCGTACTCTGAAGTCCCATCTGCTTACATGTGAGTCCCGCCACCACAAAGCAGCCTATTCCGAAAATAAACAAAATAACTCCCATAGGCTTGCGGTATGTGTTGTTGAGAAGAAATGAGTACATCTCTTTTCTTGTTATTTTTACGTTAAATTCCACCTTCATGCAATTACCTCTCGTATTCTACAGTATCATTGTGAGCTGTATTCTCTTTTTTGCCTCATCGACACTCATGACCTTGACCTCCACGATGTCGCCGACGCTCACCGCCTCCAAAGGATGTTTGATGAACTTCTTGTCGGTTATCTGTGATATGTGGACAAGTCCGTCCTGATGGACTCCTATGTCGACAAACACGCCGAAGTCGATCACGTTTCTGACCGTGCCCTTGAGAATCATGCCCGGCTTCAAATCCTTCATTTCCATGACGTCGGTTCTGAGTATCGGCTTAGGCATCTCGTCTCTCGGATCTCTTCCCGGCTTCTCAAGCTCCTTTATTATATCCGCAAGCGTGAGCTTTCCTATGCCGAGCTCTGCCGCCATGGCGTCAATGTTGCCAACCTTGCCTGAAAGCCCTTTTAGTCCGCCGCTTGTGATTGAGCTTACGTCATATCCGAGCTTCTTTAAGAGCTCACCTGCTGCCGCGTAGCTCTCAGGGTGAACGCTCGTCGCGTCGAGAGGATTGCTGCCGCCCGTGATTCTCATGAAGCCCGCGCACTGCTCATACGCCTTAGGTCCGAGCTTGGCAACCTTTAAAAGCTGCTTTCTGTCCGTGAACCTTCCGTTCTCCTCCCTGTAGGCGACAATATTCTTGGCGATGACCTTGGAAATTCCCGATATATACTCTAAAAGTGATGCAGAAGCCGTGTTAAGGTCGACACCGACCTTGTTAACACTGTCCTCGACAACTCCCTCGAGTGCCTCTCCGAGCTTCTTCTGGTTCATATCATGCTGGTACTGACCTACTCCGATTGACTTAGGATCTATCTTCACAAGCTCGGCAAGCGGATCCTGAAGTCGTCTCGCTATGGATGCCGCACTTCTCTGTCCTACGTCAAAGTTCGGAAACTCCTCCGTGGCGAGCTTGCTCGCGGAGTACACCGATGCACCCGCCTCATTTACGATAATGTACTGTACAGGTGTGTCAAGCTCCTTTAAAAGGTCGACAATGACCTGCTCAGATTCCCTTGAAGCGGTACCGTTGCCCACGGAAATGAGCGTGACATTATATTTCTTTATAAGCTTTTTAAGAACCGCCTTCGCCTCTGCCACCTTGTTCTGCGGTGCAGTAGGGTATATTACGGTTGTATCAAGCACTTTACCGGTTGCATCAACAACCGCAAGCTTGCAGCCCGTTCTGAATGCCGGATCCCAGCCAAGCACAACATGTCCCGTGATAGGCGGCTGTAAAAGAAGCTGCTCTAAGTTCTTTCCGAAAACCTTGATAGCTCCGTCCTCGGCTGTCTCGGTGAGTCCGTTTCTTATCTCCCTCTCTATGGATGGTGCGATAAGTCTCTCGTAACTGTCCTTTATCGTATCCCTGAGCACAGGCGTTGTGTGCTCATTGTCGCGTGTGATTATCTGTTTTTCAAGATAGCTTAAAATCTTTTCCTCAGGCGCTTCAATCTTCACAGTGAGAAGCTTCTCGTTCTCGCCTCTGTTAACCGCGAGGACTCTGTGTCCCGCCATCTTTGCCACAGGTTCACTGAAATTGTAGTACATCTCATAGACGCTCTTGGTCTCCGCGTCCTTCGCCGTAGATAAGAGCACTCCCTCTTTGAAAGTAATCTCTCTTATTCTTGTCCTGTAATCAGCATTATCCGACACCGACTCAGCGATAATATCCATCGCACCGGCAAGCGCATCTTCAGCGCTCTTTACATCCTTCTCCTCAGAAACATACTCCTGTGCCGTCTTAAGAATCGGTTCCTTGGTCATCTGTAAGAGGATAACATTTGCAAGCGGCTCTAAGCCCTTCTCCTTTGCGATTGTCGCTCTGGTTCTTCTCTTAGGGCGGTAAGGACGGTACAAATCGTCAACCGCAACCATTGTCTCAGCCTTTTCAATCTGGCTCTTCAGCTCCTCGGTCAACATTCCCTGTTCCTCTATGCTTGCAAGAACCTGCACTTTCTTATCTTCAAGGTTTCTCAGATACTTAAGTCTCTCATCAAGATTACGCAGCTGTTCGTCATTAAGCGCACCTGTAGCTTCTTTTCTGTATCTTGATATGAACGGTATTGTACAGCCCTCATCGATAAGCTTTACGGCAGCTTCCACCTGTCCGTTTCTCACATTAAGTTCTGAGGCTATCGCCTTAATTATATCCATTTTTCTGTTCCTTCCGTATACATTCTATTCAAATCCATACCGCTAATTATAATTCATTTTCACCCGAATGTCTACTTTGCAATAAAAAACTGCCCTCACATATACTCTTCAGGTTATGTAAGGGCAGCATGCCGTTCCGTATAAAGTTATTATGCCTCGTAGAAAGCCTTGTAAATCGCCTTGAACGCTCTTTCAAAGTCTTCTTCTCTTACACCTACAATGATGTTAAGCTCGGACGAACCCTGGTCAATCATCTTGACATTGACATTTGCATCGGCAAGTGCCGTAAAGAGCTTGCCTGCAGTACCATGACTGGACTTCATTCCTCGTCCCACAACCGCAATAAGAGCGAGTCCGGACTCAATCTCTATTGCATCCGGATGTACGTTTCTGTGAAGTCCCGCAAGAACCTCCTGCTCCTTCTCAACGAACTCATCCTGATGGATAACAATGGACATAGTATCAATTCCCGACGGAGTGTGCTCAAATGAAAGTCCCTGCTTCTCAAATACTTCAAGCACCTTACGTCCGAAACCAATCTCCGAATTCATCATATCTTTCTCGATGCTCACGACAGTAAAGCCCTTCTTTCCGGCAATACCGGTTATAACATACTCAGGCTTACGTGATGTACTCTCGACAATCATTGTACCCGGATCTTCAGGCTTGTTGGTGTTACGGATATTAATCGGGATTCCCTCTTTACGGACAGGGAATATTGATTCGTCATGGAGAACTGTTGCGCCCATGTATGAGAGCTCTCTGAGCTCCTTGTATGTAATTGTCACAATAGGCTTAGGGTTATCAATAATTCTAGGATCAGCTACAAGGAAGCCCGATACATCCGTCCAGTTCTCGTACAGGTCAGCCTTTACGGCTCTTGCGACGATGGAACCTGTTATGTCAGAACCCCCGCGTGAAAATGTCTTTATTGTATCGTTAGGACGGATTCCGTAAAATCCCGGAACAACCGCTCTGTCAACCGTAAGAAGTCTCTCAGAAAGAACCTGATTGGTTTTCTTAGAGTCAAGATTGCCGTTGGAATCAAAAAAGATTACTTCCTCAGCATCAACGAACTCATATCCAAGGTAGTTGGCAAGAATAATACCGTTGAGATACTCTCCTCTTGATGCCGCATAATCACGTCCTGCTCTTGCTCTGAAAGCAGCCTCAATATTGGCAAATTCTTTCTCAAGCGATAAATCCAAACCAAGTTCATCTATTATCTCCTGATATCTTGCCTTAATATCCGCAAACAAATCCGCGAAGTCATATCCCTTTGACGCTACCCCATAGCAGTCATAGAGCATGTCAGTGACTTTTGTATCCTCCTTAAAACGCTTACCCGGAGCCGACGGTACAACATATCTTCTCGATTCGTCAGCGTGAATAATATCTGCTACCTTCTTAAACTGTTCTGCACTTGCAAGTGAGCTTCCACCGAACTTAACAACCTTTAACATTTTCATTTCCTCCATGTAGCCTAAGTTTTTTATAATTCTATTCTGATTCTGTTCTTAACTCCCTTAAGGCTGCATATTGCCTTGGCAAATTCTGCCTCCTTCACAGAGCCTGTCACAAATGCGAATTCCCCGTCAATCACATTCTCACACAGTGTAACTCCTCCGAAGAGCTTCTGCAGCTCCTCCTCCTTCTCGGAAGCTTTTCCTTCCATTCGCACATAGAAGCAGTTTTCAACCTCATCTATAGATATCAGTTCCTGCTTCTCCTGTGACCATCCATTATCAGTATATTCACCTGCATGGCGAACCGCATCAACAATATCCGACACAACCGCACTTGCCGTAGGAAGCTTGCCTGCACCCGCTCCGTAGAACATTACGTCTCCAAGCATGTTGCCCTTGACGCATACCGCATTGACAACATCATGTACAGAAGCAAGAGGCTTTCCGTAGCGAAGCATTCTAGGTGTCACCATAACATACATTCCGTCAGGTGTCACACAGCTTTTTGCAACCAGCTTAATGGTTACTCCAAGCTTCGCTGCATAAGCAAAATCCTCAGCCGTTACGCCTGTTATACCCTCAGTATACACATTCTCGAAATCAACCTGTTTTCTGCATACAATAGAACTCAATATCGCAATCTTACGTCCGGCATCAAATCCTTCAACGTCTGCTTCCGGATTTCTCTCCGCATATCCGAGTTTCTGTGCTTCCTTAAGGACATCATCGTATGATGCTCCCTCTTTTTCCATCTTTGTAAGTATAAAATTGGTTGTGCCGTTAAGAATACCGGAAACCTCAAGTATCTCATCGGCTGTAATGCACTGCTCAAGAGGTCTTATAATAGGAATACCTCCTGCAACACTGGCTTCAAAGAAGAAATTAACATTCTTCTGTGCAGCTATTCCGAGCAGTTCCGCACCGTGCTTTGCCACAAGTTCCTTATTGGAAGTACATACGCTCTTGCCCTTTAAGAGAGCTGACTTCACAAACGAGTAGGCAGGATTAACGCCGCCCATAACCTCAACAACCACCGATACTTCATCATCATTGAGAATAATATTGAAATCATGCACTACCTTCTTCTCAATGGGAGTTCCCGGAAACTCTTTTAAATCAAGAACATACTTGAGGTTAATCTCTTCTCCCGCATTCTTTTCAAGTACCTTCGCATTTCTGCTGAGTACTTCAACAACTCCCGAACCTACGGTGCCATATCCCAGAACTGCTACATTTACCATTCTACTTTTCCTCCATCAGCTGCTTTGCATCTTCCGCCTCACTTGCGGTAAGTAAATTATGAATATCTATGATAAGTATAAGTCTGCCCTTCGTATTGGCAACTTTGACAAAATATGATGTGTCACGGTTAGATGCTATACTTGGGAAATCTCTTATCTCTTCCTCCCGGAGGTCGTCTATCTCAACCACCTCATCTACTTCAACAGCAAGCTTCATATCCGGAAGATTTGTAATAATAAGCTTGGTAGGATTAGGCGACTGAGGCAGCTTGAACTTATCCCTCAGACTGTACACCGGGATAATATCCCCTCTCAAATTGATAATTCCCTTTATACTGCTCGAAGCATTAGGAACTCTGACGATATCCTGATCCTTCTCAATCGCATTGACATACTTTATGTCAATTCCGTACAACTCGTTACCGATTCTGAAAACAATTGGTTTTAAAGCTTCCGCCATGGTCGTCCTCCTCTATTCCTGTGTATTTTTCTTTCCAAGACTGAGCCACTTAAGGTATGCTCCCATAAAGCGGTCAAGATCTCCGTCAAGCACTGCCGCAGCATTGCCCGATTCCTCGCCTGTTCTGTTATCCTTAACCATCGTATAAGGCTGCAATACATAGCTTCGTATCTGGCTTCCCCAGCCGTTCTCCATAACCTCACCGCGGATATCGGCTGTCTTGGCGGCATTCTCCGCCTGTTTAAGAAGGAAGAGCTTTGCCTTGAGCATCTGCATCGCCTTGTCCTTATTCTGATGCTGCGAACGTTCATTCTGGCATTGTACTACCGTTCCGGTAGGTATGTGCGTAATTCTTATTGCTGAAGATGTCTTGTTAATATGCTGGCCTCCCGCTCCGCTTGAACGATAGGTATCAATACGCAGGTCATCCTCATTGATTTCCACATCCAAATCTTCCTCTATATCCGGCATGACATCGCAGGACACAAAGGATGTCTGACGTTTACCGGCAGCATTAAACGGCGATATACGCACAAGTCTGTGAACTCCGTGTTCCGACTTGAGGTAGCCGTATGCATTAAGTCCGTTTACCTGTATGGTAACAGACTTAACTCCCGCCTCATCGCCCTCAAGCAAATCAAGCGTCTCCACGGTAAATCCCTTGGAGTTAGCCCATCTTGTATACATTCTGAGTAACATTGATGCCCAGTCGCACGACTCAGTTCCGCCCGCTCCCGCATGAAGCGTGAGAATGGCATTGCACTTGTCGTACTCTCCCGACAGCAGCGTCTCAAGCTGAAGCTTCTCAAACAGCTTCTCAAAATTATCGACAAGCTGTCCTATCTCCGGAATAAGACTCTCATCATTCTCCTCGTAAGCCATCTCAATAAACTCCTCGGCATCCGTCTTATCCTTCTCAAGCTTATTAAAATCTTCTATATCAGCCTTGAGGCTCTTGAGTTCCTTCATGTAACCGTTAGATTTTTCAGGATCATCCCAGAAATCCGGCTCCTCCATGTGACGCTCAATCTCCTCAATTCTCTTTGACTTATCAGCTAAGTCAAAGTGAATCCCTCAATTCGGTTAATGGCTGTTCATATCCGCTTAAACGGAACTTAAACTGATCAAGTTCGACCACTAATCTCACCACCTTAAATTTATTATTATTCATTATACATAAAACAATATTTTTTGCAATTAAAATTTTAATGTTTTAGCGCAATGCAGTTACAGATTCTTTCCACAGCAATTTTTATATTTAAGTCCTGAACCGCATGGACATGGATCATTTCTCTGAATCTTTTTGGCATCACGCTTAACCGGTGCCTTAACTGCGCTGTCATCGCGGTTGGTTCCCGTAACCTTGGCAACCTGCTCACGCTTTTCTGCTTTCTGCTCAACCTTCACATGTGTTACAAGTCTTACTGTATCCTCCTGAATTCTTGCTATCATGTTGTCGAACATGTCGTAGCCCTGCATCTTGTACTCTACAAGAGGATCCTTCTGGCCGTAAGCATTAAGTCCGATTCCCTGTCTTAAAAGATCCATATCATCGATATGATTCATCCAGTTGGTGTCTATCGCACGGAGGAGACATACTCTCTCTATCTCACGGATATGTTCAGGTGCCGGAAACTCTGCTTCCTTCTCAGCATAGAATTTAACCGCACGCTCTTCAACGCCCTGAATGAGCTCTTTTTTGTTGCGGTATCCGTCCTCGAGTGTAACAGGTGCAATCGGAACAAGCCTTATAAGATTCTCGTTGAGTTCTGCATACTTCCACTCTGAAGGGTCGGCATCTCCGTTAATTGAGTAGTCGATATAACCCTCAATCTTATCCTTCATCATCTTGATTATTTCATCTCTTAAGTTCTGTCCGTCAAGTACTTTGCGGCGCTCTGCATAGATTGTCTCTCTCTGCTCATTCATAACCTGGTCATAATCAAGGAGATTCTTACGAATACCGAAGTTGTTAGTCTCAACCTTCTTCTGTGCTCCCTCAATAGCCTTGGAAAGCATGCCGTGCTCAAGTCTCTCATTCTCAGGTATCTTAAGTGCATTAAACATAGCCATAAGCTTATCCGATGCAAACAGACGCATAAGATCATCCTCAAGTGAAATGTAGAAACGTGACTCACCCGGGTCTCCCTGTCGGCCTGAACGTCCACGGAGCTGATTGTCGATACGTCTTGATTCGTGACGCTCAGTACCGATAATCTTAAGTCCGCCTGCTGCTCTTGCCGCTTCGTCAAGCTTGATATCCGTACCACGGCCTGCCATGTTGGTTGCGATTGTAACCGCACCATGCTGACCTGCCTGTGCAACTATCTCGGCCTCCATCTCGTGGAACTTGGCATTGAGGACATTGTGCTTGATTCCTCTCTTCTTGAGGAGATTGCTTACCTCCTCTGACTGCTCAATAGTGATTGTACCTACAAGAACAGGCTGTCCCTTCTCATGAGCCGCAACCACATCCTCCACAACCGCGTGAAGTTTTTCTTTTCTGGTCTTGTAAATAACATCATCATAATCAATTCTTGCAACAGGTCTGTTGGTAGGAATCTCAATAACATCCATTCCGTAGATTTCACGGAACTCCTTCTCCTCCGTAAGAGCAGTACCTGTCATACCGGACTTCTTCTCAAACTTGTTAAAGAAATTCTGGAATGTGATTGTCGCAAGAGTCCTGCTCTCACGTCTGACCTTTACATGCTCCTTCGCCTCAATAGCCTGATGAAGTCCGTCCGAGAAACGTCTGCCCGGCATTATTCGTCCTGTAAACTCATCTACGATAAGTACCTCATTATCCTTTACCACATAATCCTGATCGCGGAACATAAGATAATGTGCGCGAAGTGCAAGAATGACATTGTGCTGGATCTCGAGATTGGCAGGGTCGGCAAGATTGTCAAGATGGAAAAACTGTTCTACCTTTCTTGTACCCTGTTCAGTGAGATTAACGGTCTTGTCCTTCTCGCTCACAACGAAATCACCCGTCTCCTCAAAACCTGCTCCCATAAGGATATCCATCTTGGATACCTCGTCGTTATTGCTTGTACCCTTCTCAAGCTGTCCTGCAAGGATATCGCATACTTCATAAAGCTTTGTCGAAGAATTACCCTGTCCCGAAATGATAAGAGGTGTTCTCGCCTCATCGATAAGTACGGAGTCAACCTCATCGATAATCGCATATCTTAAGTCTCTTAAAACAAGGTTCTCCTTATATACAGCCATATTATCCCTCAGGTAATCAAATCCGAGTTCGTTGTTGGTAACATAGGTAATGTCACATGCGTAAGCCGCTCTTCTCTCCTCAGGCTTCATGGTGTTAAGTACAACTCCAACGGAGAGTCCGAGAAAACGATGTACCTGTCCCATCCACTCGGCATCACGCGCTGCAAGATAATCATTGACAGTGATTATGTGTACACCCTTGCCTTCGAGTGCATTAAGGTATGCAGGAAGTGTGGATACAAGTGTCTTACCTTCACCTGTTTTCATCTCGGCTATACGTCCCTGATGAAGTATAATACCACCGATAAGCTGAACTCTGTAATGTTCCATTCCGATGGAACGCTTAGCAGCCTCTCTCACCGTGGCAAAAGCCTCAGGAAGGAGCTGGTCGAGTGTCTCGCCGTCCGCAAGTCTCTTCTTGTACTCATCCGTCTTGGCTCTGAGTTCCTCATCGCTCAATGCCTGCATCGCAGGACGGAGAGCTTCAATCTTATCCACAATCGGATAGATTCTCTTAAGTTCATGCTCACTATGTGTTCCAAATAACTTCTGAATAATTCCCATTGATATAATCTCCTAAAATATAAAAATGTCCCAATTATCAGTATTCTAACACCTTTTCATAGTGTTTGTAAAGGAAGTTTTCGTCTGCTTTTGGCAAAGAATCCTTAATCTGCAAAAAAACAACCTCCCGATATTCATAACCGGGAGGTTGCAAAACTCATATCAATTCAATTTCCGCTTGTTAATCAGTCAAGCTCAGGCTCGATAAGTCCGTAGGTATTTCCCTTTCTCTTGTATACCACGTTAACTTCACCTGTCTCGGCATTGGAGAACACGTAGAAGTTATGTCCGAGGAGTTCCATCTGTACACATGCTTCTTCAGGATCCATCGGCTTAATTCCGAATCTCTTGGAACGCACAATCTTAACTTCCGGCTCCTCCTCATAATCGTTGTCAAGATAATCCTGTGTAAATGCTGACGCTGCTGCCTGCTTAGACTGGATAATCTTATTCTTGTATTTCTTAAGCTGACGCTCAATAACCTCCTCTACAAGGTCGATGGAAACATACATGTCTGAGCTTGTCTGCTCCGAACGAATGATGCTTCCCTTAACAGGAATTGTAACCTCGATCTTCTGTCTGTCTTTCTCAACGCTAAGTGTCACGTTAATATCCACATCCTTATCAAAATACTTCTCAAGCTTTCCAAGCTTGCTCTCAACAGCACTTCTTAACCCCTCTGTAACCTCAAGATTTCTACCGGTAATTATAAAACGCATACTACCAACTCCTTTGCCCTTTAATCTATCAGACAGTAACTATGTCTCACACCGTAATTATTATACCAACTTGTTAATTGTGAGAATATTTACTATTTAATATGTAAATATTATATCATATATCTGTAAATTATCAAGTAAAATATGCATTATTCTATAAACTTTGTGTGAACAATCGATAAACATTAATTATTCTTTTGTCAAGGTATTTCAGGTTATTTTTTTGTCGAAAAATGCAATTTATTAGAACTTCACAAAACATTTTTTCGTGTTATCATGTATGAAATTGTGTTTATCCACCACACAATTCAATGTGGATAATGTGGATAACTTGGTGTATAAGTCACAAATCCCATAAAATGGGCAATGTTGAATGTGGATAACTTCGTGGACAACTTATTTTTTTGTGGATAACCATTTTTGTGCTTTCATATCTCTTACATTGTTTTTGTGCATCATGCATAAAAGGAATCATCGTTTATACATAAAATTTAAGTATCTTATGTTAATCAGTACCAAAAAAGCTACCCAATATATTTTTCCACAGATGTAACCGCATTGGCACCATCCGCCGCGGCTGTTATAATTTGTCGAAGCTGCTTTGTCCTTATGTCGCCCGCAGCATAAACGCCCGGGATATTCGTGGTGCAATCCTCCCCGGCAATTATATACCCTGCATCGTTCATTTCTATCGTCTTGTCAACAAATGCCGTCACAGGCTGCATTCCTACAGCAAAGAACACACCGTCAACATCTAAAGTCTTAACAGTATCTTCCTTTTTATTTCTGACCGCAATGTTTCCTACCTTGTTCTCTCCCTCTATTTTTTCCACCGTACTGTCCGTAACAAGCTCAATATTATCCGTCTCCTTTGCCTTGTTTACAAGGCTCTTTGCTGCGCGGAACTCATCTCTCCTGTGAATCAGATATACTTTACTGCACATTCTCGACAGATATAATGCATCCTCGACAGCCACATCACCTCCGCCGACAACAGCAGTCACCTTATTCCTGAAAAATGCACCGTCACACGTCGCGCAATATGATACTCCTCTGCCGGTGAACTCTGACTCTCCGGGTATTCCGGCTTTCTTGTGAACAGCACCCGTGGCAATGATAACCGTCTTGCTCTCATAGATATTTTTATCCGTTTTCACGGTTTTAACATCCCCGGCAACATTCATCGAAACAACATTTTCGGTGACAAAACTTACACCGAGCTTCTTAGCGTGCTCGGCAAACTTCATTCCCATATCGAATCCACCAATTCCCGGAAGTCCGAGATAGTTATCCACATCATAAGTTGTAAGCACCTGTCCCCCCTGCATCATGCTTCCCTCTATGACAATAAAATCAAGCTCGGCTCTTGCCGCATAGACTGCAGCCGACAAGCCCGCCGTACCTGCTCCGATTATAATTAAATCCAACATTTTAAACCTCTTTCCCGAGCGGCACATTCTCTCGCTTTTTTAACCTCTGTCCGCTCTTTTTTATTCTATCAAATATCCTGTCTTTTATCCACCCAAACATTTAAACCATGTTTTCATTGTATTTTTTCATATTTTTTCTTACAATAAAGGAAAATATGTAAAAAGAAATGAGGTTTATATATGAAGAAAACCGCTCTCATAACAGGTGCATCGAGGGGTATCGGACGAGCTGCTGCACTTATGTATGCCGGTCACGGCTACAATGTCGTTATATGTGCAAGGCATGCTGACACCCTGCAAAATACAGCCGATGAGATAACCGCGCTCGGAGCCGATTGTCTAGCCGTCACCGCCGACGTCGGATGCCACGGGGATGTCGTAAAGCTTTTCGACGATGCCGTCTCACGGTTCGGCAATATTGATGTCCTTGTGAACAATGCCGGGATTTCACATATCGGTCTTTTACAGGATATGAGCATAGACGAATGGAACAATATCGTGAACATCAATCTCTCATCGGTTTTTTCCTGCTGCAAGCTTGCAATACCTTATATGCTGAGAGCCGGTCACGGTTCGATAATCAACATAAGCTCCGTGTGGGGCGTGTCAGGTGCCTCCTGCGAGGTCGCTTACTCGGCAACCAAGGGTGGCATCAACGCTTTCACCAAAGCTCTGGCAAAGGAGCTTGCGCCATCCGGCATAAATGTCAACGCAATTGCGTGCGGCGTCATTGATACCGAGATGAACCACTGCTTCACCGAAGATGAAATACAGAATATAATAGAAGAAATCCCCGCCGGCAGAATGGGAAGTCCTGACGAGGTTGCTGCTCTTGCACTCTCACTAAGTGAGGGAAGCAGCTACCTAACGGGGCAGGTCATCGTGCTCGACGGGGGATATATCTGAAATTTTTAAAATACCTGAAGAAGTGCGACCACAACGGGGATTGTGACAAGCGAAAGTGCCGTTGTCACAACGATGTTCCTTGTCACAATCTTCGTGTCAGCATTGTGTTCATTTGCCATCATGACAACCATGGAAGCCACAGGCATTCCGTTGGTTATGGTTGCGATTGACGTATAAAAATCATTCACATGCAGAAGTCTGCATATAAGCAGTGTGACTGCCGGAATGACAAGGAGCCTTATCACTGCAAAACCGTAACTTCTTAAATCGCTCAGTGATTCTTTTACCGGATACTGCGCAAAGGTTGCCCCGAGCACAAGCATCGAGAGCACCGATGTCACATTTCCTATCATGTAACAGCTCTCATATATTATACCGTCATCCCTTATTCCCGCTACAAAAATTATAAGCGCAAGAAGTATCAGTATAAACCCCGGAGTGACAAGAGCTTTCACAAGCTCCGCCACTCTCTGCTTTTTGCTTTTCCGCTCCTTCATCTCTGCCGTACCGTTCTCTGTACGTGCTGCCTTTTCAAAGCAGTATACCGCATAAGTATATATAAAAATATTAAAGGAAAAATGCAGCATTGACGAATAGAACACAGCCGAATCGCCAAGCACCGACTGAAGCACCGGAAATCCCATAAATGAATTGTTGGAAAACACCATCATACACTCATAAAGCGGCCTGTCCTTGGGATTTATCCTCAGAAGCCATGTCACAAGCTTTGCAAAAATAATAAATCCGATATACATAAGTATTCCCGCTCCGAACAGAATCAGCACACCCAGCCTGTTCTCCGTAGATGCGCTCAATGCCGTTGAGATAATCCACAGTGGTGCCGTAACCTTGACTACCAAAGATGACAGCTTTTTGCTTGTTCCCGCATCTATAATGTCAAATTTATATAAGACAAATCCCAGCACAAGTACAATAAAAAGCTTAACCATGCACTTGGCAATAACCATAATATCCATCAGTATTTTCCCCGATTCATAACATCATTTTACTCAAAAGCAAGCACATTTACCGAATGCGGCTTCACATTATATATGTACTCATTCTGAGTAATCTTTTCCTTTTTGACGGCAGGGCACACCTTGTCAGGCTCTTCAAAAGTATTCTCGGCAGAGAATGCACAATCGGATAAATTGTGAACCGTCACCGAACTCTTGTCTCTTCCTTCTATATTGATTGCCACGTTCTTCTCATATCCCGTGAGGTTTACCAGTTTCACAATGGTTCTCCCTCCGTTGTCCTTTGATGCAGCCACATATATCTCCTCAAGCTCAGGAAGTCGGTCGACCGTGTCGTTGTAGAGCTCGCCGTTTACATAGGTTCTTATTCTTCTGCCCTCTATCTCGAGTCTTAAAAGATACTCCTCATCCGTCACATGGAAGATTCTGTGCGATATTGTCGAGGCTCTTCCGTTCTTAAAGCTCGATATGTTGCAGTCCCAGTTGTCCCAGCCTCCGAATTCCCACATGATGTAGTTCTTCTCATCGCGTGCGCCAAACAGGAGCTTAAAGCCTTTTCTGCCCTGCGAACGTCTGAACTTGAACTCAATGCTGTAATGTGCGCTGTCAATATCCGCAAGCTCATGTCGCTCATTCGCCGTTGTGAGTTCAAGCGCATCACACAGAGCCTCGTTCCTGCCCTGTTCCAAGCCTCCGCCCGCAAAATCCGTCAGCCTTACATCACTGACTTTTCCGTCAATATCATTTCCGATAATCGTGATTTTTCCGGCAATATTCTTCTCATCGGTGAGGTGAATCACCTCGTCAAGCCCCTCGAGCTTGGTTTTCAGCTCATAATCACCCTGATTTTCCATGAAAAGCTTCTGCACATGGTAATTTGGCGTCTTTATAACCCTGTGATTGTCAAACATGAGCATATCGGGCTTCCAGTTGATGTAATCCACGTTCGCAAGCATCGGAGCATAGCAGGCAAGTCCTACGACAGGTGCCTTCTCAAGATGAGTCATGTATGCCGCCTCAACAAGTGCATTGTAATAGGTGTTCCCCCACGATGCGTACTCACCGAGGAAAACCTTGGTTCCGCTTGCGTCATAGTCATCATAGTGGTGCATATTCGCCATAAACCACTCCGGCGAGCTGTAATAGTGCTCGTCTATGAAGTCGGATCCGTACTCTCTCGCACTCCTCCACCCGTCATCGTAACCTTCGCCCACAGCAAACGGGCCTGCCGTATTGATTATCTTTATTTCAGGATATTTCTCTCGGATTGCCTTGTGAAAATACGGGTATCGCTCAAAAAATCCCGCGCCTATCTCCTCATTGCCGATTCCTATGTACTCAAGCCCGAAAGGCTTCTCGTGTCCGAGCTTCGCTCTCAATGCTCCCCACTCGGTAGTAGTATCACCGTTGGCAAATTCAATCAGATCGAGTGCGTCGTCAACCCACGCTCCGAGCTCCTCTATCGGCACGCCCTCGCCCTTATGCGGGTTAAAACCTCCCGGAAGCACAGGAAGCGGCTTCGCTCCTATGTCCTCGCAGAAGCAGAAATATTCGTAATATCCGAGTCCGAGCGTCTGGTTATACCCCCAGTTATTTCTCCATGAAGGTCTCTTCTCAACATCCCCGAGCGTCCTCTTCCACCTGTACATTGAATTGCGCGCATGGTCGTCAAGACTTCCGTCGTGTGTCAGACATCCTCCCGGAAATCTCATGAACCGCGGCTTCATCGCCGCAAGTGTCTCTGCGATGTCCTTTCTCATGCCGTTGGCTCTGTTCTTAAATGTGTCTCTCGGAAAAAGCGAAACCATATCAAGCTTCACCGTTCCGTCCGCGGCGAGTGTCACATACAGCCTGCCATCCGTCGTGTCCGCGTCGGCTGTGAGCTCTGCGCCGTACTTCTTCCAGTCGTGTGAGTCCACCACAACTTCGCTCTCAGCGAATATCTTTCCGTTGTCATCCCCGACCGATATTTTAAGCGGCAGCTTCTCACACTCATCCGACATAACCGCCGCATAGACCGAAAAATCGTACCTTTCGCCACGTTTTAAACATATTCCCGTGTTGAAGCCGAGGTTTCTTACATATTCTCCCTCTTTTCCGTTTATCACAAGGTAATGTGTATTTTCCTCATTGAGCGGCTCATCGGTGCGCACCTCCCAGTCGATTCCGTCCGATTTTTCCCACGCGGTAAGGCTGTTGTAGCTTTTGTTGTCAATAGGTGCAAACTCAAACGAGCGGTTCTGCACAAGCTCCGCGTACAGACCTCCGTCAGCCGCATGGTTGATGTCCTCAAAGAATATTCCGAACAGATCGCCAAGCTCCTTTGTCACTTCATTCTCATATACCGTTATCTTTTTCACGCTTATCACCTCTGATTTTCTTTACAATATTGCGCCCGTACTCGCTTATGAGTGCCCTTGTAATCCTTCTCATCATCTTAGCCTTGTCTGGCTCTAACGAAAACATTTCCTTTGCCATGTTGTTGAGCATCACGTTCTTGTACTGTTCAAGGTCTGAAAGGTATCTTATCCCCGCCTTGGTCAAAAGCTCATATACCGCGTCCACAAACGCAACTCTCTCCTCGTCGTCAAGCCCCATAATCCATGTTCTCAGCGTGTCATCAATCACGAGACTTTCCTTGGAGCGCTCGTCAAGCTTCACAAATCCGTTTTTGTACACCTGCCAACTGAGCCCGTCGTGCTGCATGATTCCCTTGCTCACGCTCTTTACCACCTCGTAGCTGTCGCCGTGCTCTAGGAGCATTCCGACAATGGAGGTTTCGGGCACGATGGTTCTTATTCTGTCCTTTATCTCAATATACGATTCCTTCTCAAGCATCGACTCGAGAAATCCAGGGCCGTCGTTGTTATATATCTCCGTGATTCTTCTTTTCAGCCTGTCGTAGCACATCACCGACGCGTATATCGCGAGGTTGCCGCCCTTAGAATGCCCTCCGATTCGGATTTTTCTTCCGTCCTGAGGAATTGTCTTTTCAAGGTACTCGACAGCCTCCTCCTGCGACGGCACAGGCATCTGGTAAGCCATGTTCAAGTCCTCTTTCCAGCCGAGTATCGTGTCATCCGTTCCCGAGTATGAGACGAAAATCGTGTCATCCGGCAGATAAACATGGAGTGCCGAGAACTGCTCCTGATTTTCAAAATCATGCTTGTCGACATACGCTCCGAGCACCGCATCCGAAAATCTTTTTCCTTTAGCCATCTCGTACAGAAGAAAGCCTGCATTTTGTTCAAGCTTGCAGCTTCTTTCCACTCTTCCGCTTGCCCTGAGACGCGATGCCGCCTCGCTCACCGAAACTCCCTCTATCTTTCTTCCGAGCTGCGGCTCCGGCACAATCCTGTCAAGGCTCGCATAGCTCAGCTCCGCAAGTATGAGGTTGTCCACCTCGTTGAACGGAAGCACCGAAAAATCAAAGTCCCCGTACCATTCAAGATAATCCATTATGTTTCCTGTCATCATACGCCACACCTCCTAAAATGCGGTTATCTATTTTGATGTCAAAACCTCAATATATCTCTCTATGCGCTCCTCCCAGTTAAAGTCTCTGAGATTTGCATAGCCCTTTTCAATCAGCTCTTGCGCAAGCTTCGGCTCCTCGGTTATGCGCTTCATAGCCCTCGCAGCCTCATCGGCATCCTCGGGATTTACCAGAAGCCCAGCATCCCTCACCACCTCAGGGAGCGAGGTCGCGTTCGAGCACACCACGGGAACACCCAGCTCCATCGCCTCCAGCGGCGGAAGTCCGAAGCCCTCTATCCTCGACAAAAACACGAAGCCCTTCGCGTGTGCGAACAGCGAGTAGAATCTCTTATCGTCCATAAATTTGTTACAGTGGATATGCGCTCTCACCTCATCGGGTATCTCACAGCCAAGCTCGCCCTCGACCACCGACAGCGATGGCAGTCCCGCCACCACAAGGTCGTAAGGCTTCTCGGTCATTTTGTAATACGCTATATACGCCTTTATAAGTCCCACGGCGTTCTTGTGCGGAAGCTTCGAGGTTATCCCATAAAAATAATTCTCGGGTGCATCCTTTACCTCCTCAATCTCGCCGTTGTGCGCTTCATAGCCGTGAAGTATGACGTTCACCTTCTTTTCAGCCTTCGGAACAACCTTCAAAATATCCTTCTTGGAGTACTCCGATATTGTTATAATTTTGTCAGCCGTCCTTATGGAGCTCTTCATTCTCATCATAACATAGGCGTTCTGCACCTTGTTGAGCACTCCCGGGAAATGCTTGTCATAATAAAAAGGTATCAAATCATGTACAATGATTACATCCTTCACCGGACAGAACAGTGATGTAAATCCTCGCGGGAATACAATCTCATCAAGCCTCAGCTTCTTAATATATGAGTTAACTTTCACGGTCTCCCACAGAAGAATTGCCTTCGTGCTGTTAATATCCAGGTTAACAGAGTGGAACTCAACTCCATCCACCGCAAAATCTTCCCTATTATTCTCATTTCCTATCACAACAAGCTGATGTTCTTTCGGAAGCTGTTTTGCCAGCCTCACAACAACAGACTTGGTTATATTATATATTCCTATACTTTTGCTTGTACCCTTCACAAGTTTGGCACAGTCAAATCCTATTCTCATACTTATCCTCTTTTCCAAATACCTTGCGGCTTCTTATCTGTTATCCGCCGCTGATTTTCCGTCCCGTCTTATTCGTTCTGTTCGGTTTCATTCATCCTGTTCTGTTTTTAACAGCGTGAAGCTGTTCTTATGAAAATCAATGATTCCCTCTTTTTTCAGCTTACCGAGCATCGCCGACAGCGCGCTTCTGTCTGCCGCGAGGTAATCTGCCATGCCCGCTCTGTCAAAGCTTATCGTAAAGCTGCTGCTCCCCGCCTCAAGAGCTTGTTCTTTAAGATAAGAAAGTATCTTTTCCTTGAGCGTTCTCTGCGAAAGATGTTCAATTCTGTCTGTAAGAAACACGTTCTTTCTGGCAAACATATACACCAGTTTTCCGTTTACAACTCCCCTGACATCAGCCTCCACAAGCTCTTTATAAGGGAGCCATAATATTTTCAAATCGCTTTCCGCATATACATCCACCGTAGCAGGGCATCCCGAACAGGCAAACGCCTCGCCAAAAATATCCCCGCATTCAAGATGCGCCAGCATAGTGGAATTTCCCCAGAAATCATCCTTCACAATTCTTGCACTTCCGGAGAGCAGCACCCCGATTCCCGGGACTTTAACACCAACCCGTACAATTCCGTCACCCTGACGCACATTTCTCACATACGCCTTGCAGTCATCGAGCAGCTTTTCTATTTCCTCACCGGACAATTCTGCAAACAGCGGAAGCTTTTTAATCATTCCTCCATATTCCTGCATAATACTTATAATTCCCCATTTCTGAGCGTTCCTGCTCTTTAACATACTTCAAAAGCTTTAATCTTTTTGTTGTAATTACAACCGATTTATACATTTTATTATATTATTATGGACAGATAAAATCAATGAATAATTCACTTATTGGCAATTCCGCCAACAGGTATAAAGGAGAAAAAATATGATAAGACAGATTATTAAGATTGACGAAGAAAAGTGCACGGGCTGTGGTCTGTGTGCCACCGCCTGCCACGAGGGTGCCATCGATATTATAGATGGCAAAGCAAAGCTTGTACGCGAGCACTATTGTGACGGTCTCGGCGACTGCCTCCCTGCCTGCCCTGTTAACGCTATACACTTTGAGCAGCGCGAGGCTCCTGCCTACGACGAAGCTGCCGTTCTCGCCTCAAAGGCTGCAAAGCAGTCCGCATCAGATGCTGCTCACGGAAATGCTTCATCCTCAAATACCTCCTCTATTCATGGCACTGCACCTGTATTCCACGGATGCCCGGGTTCACGCGCAAGGGTTATATCGCACAGCGCGTCGGCTGACAGCTCCGTAAGCACCGCATCCGCAGCAGGCTCCGATGCCTCCGCTCAGGACAACGAGCCAAACACAAGCATGCTCTCACAGTGGCCTGTTCAGATTAAGCTCGTCCCTGTATGTGCCCCATACTTTGACAATGCAAATCTTCTCATCGCAGCAGACTGTACCGCCTATGCATACGGCAACTTCCATAAGCGTTTTATAAAAAATCACATCACCGTTATCGGCTGTCCGAAACTTGATGACGTGGACTACACCGAAAAGCTCACACAGATAATTGCCAACAACAATATCAAGAGCGTGACCATCGTACGCATGGAGGTTCCTTGCTGCGGAGGTATTGAAAATGCCGCTAAGAACGCACTAAAGGCAAGCGGAAAGTTCATACCATGGCAGGTGTATACGATTTCATCGGATGGGGAGATACTGGAGTGAGACCTCACACCGACGGCAAAAGAAGGATATAATCCTCACTGCTTACACGGACTGACATATATGTCCGTTAAATCGCAGAGAGGATTATATCCTTCTCTTTTGCCTGTTCTGTGGGGGAAGCGTATGATGTTAAGACCATCTTGCTTCGTACAATGGAGCCGATGCACATAAATATAAAGTCTCATTATGCACTCAAAGATATTATTTAATTGTTATTTTAAATATTTCTTCACGAACTGCCCCGTATAGGACTTCTTATTCTTCGCAACCTCCTCCGGTGTTCCCTTGGCTATCACGGTTCCGCCGCCTTCACCACCCTCAGGTCCGATGTCGATTATATAGTCGGCTGTCTTTATCACGTCGAGGTTGTGCTCGATTACCACAACGGTGTTGCCGCTGTCCGAGAGTCTCCTAAGAATGTCGACAAGCTTGTGGACATCTGCAAAGTGAAGTCCCGTCGTAGGCTCATCAAGAATATATATTGTCTTTCCGGTTCCACGTCTGCTGAGCTCGGTTGCAAGCTTGATTCTCTGCGCCTCACCACCGGAAAGCTCTGTGGACGGCTGTCCTAACCTGATGTAGGACAGACCGACCTCATTCATGGTCTCTATCTTTCTTCTGATTGAAGGAACATTCTCGAAGAACTTCACAGCCTCCTCAACCGTCATGTTGAGTACATCGTAAATGCTCTTTCCCTTGTACTTTACTTCAAGTGTCTCTCTGTTGTAACGCTTGCCTCCGCAGACCTCACAAGGAACATACACATCCGGCAGGAAGTGCATCTCAATCTTGATTATTCCGTCTCCTCCGCAGGCCTCGCAGCGTCCTCCCTTTACATTGAAGCTGAATCTTCCCTTGGAGTAGCCCCTTGCCTTGGCATCGGATGTCGACGCGAACAAATCCCTGATCAAATCAAATGCACCCGTGTAGGTTGCAGGGTTGGAACGCGGAGTTCTTCCGATTGGCGACTGATCAATTGCAATGACCTTGTCAAGCTTATCTATTCCTATAATATCATCATGCTCGCCCGGTATTGTTCTGGCTCTGTTCAAATCGCGCGCAAGTCTCTTGTAGAGAATCTCATTCACAAGACTGCTCTTACCCGAACCGCTCACACCTGTAATACAGGTAAATATGCCGAGAGGTATATCGACATCTATGTTCTTAAGATTGTTCTGTCTCGCGCCCTTAATCGTGAGATAGCCTGTAGGCTTACGGCGTTCTTCGGGCACAAGTATCTTGCGTCTGCCGCTTAAATAAGCTCCGGTGATTGAATTTTCATTCTGCATTATCTCCTCGGCTGTTCCCGTGGCGATAACCTCACCGCCGTGCTCACCTGCCGCCGGACCTATATCCACAATGTAATCCGCAGCACGCATGGTGTCCTCATCGTGCTCAACCACGATAAGCGTATTCCCCAAATCCCTGAGCTTCATGAGCGCCGACAACAGCTTGTCATTGTCCCTCTGGTGAAGGCCGATGCTCGGCTCATCTAGGATGTAGACAACGCCTACCAGACCGGAGCCAATCTGCGTTGCCAGACGAATCCGCTGGGCCTCGCCACCGGACAGAGAGCCTGCTGCTCTGGACAGAGTCAGATAGTCCAGACCGACATCCATCAAAAATCCGATTCTGGCACGAATTTCCTTTAAAACCAGCTCACCAATCG
>UQZF01000022.1 GCA_900545455.1 uncultured Eubacteriales bacterium | reverse complement strand
CCTACAGGCAGAGCCAGGTGCTTGGAAAGGCACTTCTTGAGAGCGTTCTCTTCTGTGAAGGAAAGTGTATTTTTACAATACTTACGCTTCAGGAGATGAAGTTTTACGGTGTCACGAGCAAGGATCTTGGCGTCGTGGTTGAACAGCTCAGACTTAACGACACGGTTGAGGTTGCCATATTCCTCTATGAGGTTGAGAAGAATGAATATAAGGTGAGCATGCGTTCCAAGAATATAGTGGATGTCAGCAGAATTGCCAAGAGATTCGGTGGCGGCGGGCATATAAGGGCGGCAGGCTTTAACATGTCAGCCAACCATCCGCGCGACATTGTGAATAATATCGGAGCGCTTGTTGAACAGCAGTTAAAAAAGTAGCGGAGGTTGCATTTGTACAACGGGATTATTAATGTCCGTAAAGAAGCGGGTTTCACTTCACACGACGTTGTGGCTAAGCTTCGGGGAATATTCGGACAGAGAAAAATAGGACACACAGGGACGTTAGACCCTGCTGCGACGGGTGTACTTCCGGTATGCTTAGGTCAGGGAACGAAACTTGTCGACATGATAACAGACAGAAACAAGGTGTATGAGGCAAGAGTACTTTTGGGCATCACGACGGATACGGAGGATACGACGGGAAACGAGACCGGAAGATACGAGCTGCCTTCCGGGTTTTGTGATGGCGGTAAGGAAGAAACCGAAAACACAATAAAAAAAGTTCTTGAAAGCTTTGTCGGCGGGTATGAGCAGATTCCTCCGATGTATTCTGCAATTAAAAAAGACGGTAAGCGTCTGTATGAGCTTGCAAGAGAAGGCAGGGAGATTGAGAGAAGTGCAAGACCTGTACAGATTCACTCCATAGAACTTTTAGATGTAGAACTTCCGTATTTTACGATGAGGGTTCATTGCGGAAAGGGAACTTACATCCGTTCATTATGCAGGGATATAGGAGAGAAAATCGGCTGTGGAGCCTGCATGGATACATTGTGCCGTACCAGAGTAGGCAGATTTGTATTAGATGAAGCTCTTACGCTTGAAGAACTGCAGAAGTTGAAGGATGAGGACAGACTGTCTGAGGTTGTGATACCTGTGGACGTTATGTTTGAGGAGTACAAACAGGTTGATGCGCCGGAGGAATATGCAAAGCTTATAAAAAACGGCAATAAGGTGAACAGCAGTGTGTGCGAAGGTCTGTATTCACCTGTAAGAATGTATTGTGACGGCGTATTTTGCGGAATATATGAACTTGACGATAAAAAGAAAGAATATTATCCTGTAAAAATGTTTGCATGCGGGGAATGATTTGAGGCATAAAATATGAATATTTTTAATGGAGTAACACAATTTTCAATACCGGACAGAACGGTTGTCACACTCGGAAAATTTGACGGCATACATATGGGGCATATGGCTCTTATCAATACGGCGGGAAGAATCGCGAGGGAGCAGGGCTACAAACTTGCGGTATTTACGTTTGATGTACCGCCGACGCTGCATTTTGAGAAATTCGAGGCAACACAGATTACCACAAATTATGAAAAGAGAAAAATGTTCGCCGATGCAGGAGTGGATTACCTGGTTGAATATCCTTTTAATGAGAATACGGCGTCTATGGAGCCGCTTGAGTTCATAAGGAAGGTTATATCCGGAAATCTGAATGCGGCTCATGTGGTTGTTGGTTCCGACTGGCATTTCGGCAAGGACAGGAGCGGCAACTGTGATGTGCTCCTTGCCGCACAGAAACTGTATAATTATGAAGTTCATATTGTGGAAAAAGAAAAATTCGAACAGAGAGAGATAAGCAGTACATGGATTCGCGAGGAAATACAGCTCGGCAACATGGAAAATGTCAATATTCTGCTAGGATACCCATACATGATTATGGGCAAGGTTGAGGAGGGAAGGCATCTGGGAAAAGAGATGGGGTTTGCAACAGTAAATATTTACCCGTCGCCGGAGAAACTTCTTCCGCCCTATGGTGTGTATGCGTCAAAGGTCATTGTGGATGGTGCAGAGTACTATGCGATAACGAATATAGGAGTCCGTCCGACGTTCAATGATTCACAGCGGGTGAGCGTGGAGACACATCTGCTTAACCATGATGAGGATTTGTACGGGCGTGAGATAAGGGTGGAGCTGTTCCATTTTGAGAGACCTGAAATTAAGTTTGACACTGTGGACAAGCTTATATCACAGGTTGAAGCTGATATAGAATTTACCAGGACATTCTTCTTATTATAACGGGAAAGAAGGTAAAACATGACTAAGGTGATTGCATTTGCCAACAATAAGGGCGGCAGCGGTAAGTCCACGACATGCGCCAATGTGGGATATGCCATGGCGATGGACGGCAGGAATGTGCTTATGATTGACGGGGATATGCAGCTTAATCTGTCGCTGTCATATTTTGACGAGGATAAGGTGCTTGAACTTGCCAAGGGCGAAAAAAATCTCTATCATGCAGTAAGGACACAGGATAAGCTGGATGATTACATTATACATACGGAGTATGATAAGCTTGACCTTATTCCGTCATCTACACTTATGAGCTCCATAGAATATGAGCTGTTTACAAAGTGGCAGAGAGAATTTATATTAAAGAAGTGCCTGTCAAATATAAAAGAGAGCGGTGTTTATGATTATATTCTCATGGATGCACCTCCGACGCTCGGCGGATGGGTTATGAATATTCTGTGTGCGTCAGATTACCTCATTGTTCCGGTCGAGGCAAGTCCTTGGGGACTTTTCGGTCTTGCCAATATGGTTGATTTCTATAATGAGGTGAGGCAGATTAACCCGGACTTAAAACTTGCCGGTATAGCAATTACCAAGGTGGATGAGCGCAAGAATTATTTTAAACAGACGAAAGAAACACTTTCGGAGCTTTCGGATATTCATGTATTTTCTTCATATATAAGAGTGGACAGCTCAATAGAATGGTCACAGGATAATTCAAAGCCTGTAATCGCATATAAAAAATCAAGTCGAAGTGCAGCGGAGTACATTGCACTTGCCAAGGAGGTAGAAATAATATGTCGGTAGGAGCAGGAAGTTTAAAGAGAACAGCAAAGAGCGTAAGTACACCTAAGGCAGAAACGGCACAAGCTGTTGAGACAGTTGAGGTAAAGAAGGAAGAACAGCCTGAGAGCACATCAGGCATCAAGTGTGAGCTTCCGGTATATCTTTTGTAGGAGACGAGATTATATATGGCAAAAAAAGGTTTGGATATAAAAACAATCCAGCCCGTATTGAGAGATGTGACCAAGCGCAACGGTTGGTCACTGTGTGTGGGTGCCGGGACATCTGTTCCGGCACTTGCTGATTGGTATACACTGGTTGAGCTGCTGATAAAAAACAATTGCAGCAAGAATGAAATTATAGATATAGATGTCTACCGCAAGATGGACTTCTCACCCGAGGCGATGATTCAGGCTGTACAAAACCACATGCATCTGAGCGACAAGGATTTCATAAAGCTTCTCTCCGATGAGATATACCGCCCGATAAGGACGGCACTCACGGCACAGGAGTGGGATACTTTTGTAAAGATACATGAGACAGAACATCTTTCGTGCATAACGAAGGATAACTGGAAACAGTATGCAGGTATAATAGACAGAATGTTTGCAGCGACGAGTGCTAACCTCATGGCGAAAGTTGTGATAGATGCGGTGCATGAAGGGGTGGGACCGCGGTCGATACTGAGCTTTAACGTCGAGGCGGTATTTCTTACGCTGCTTAACTACTATTATATGTTAAACGGCAACAGCAATAAGGTATTGTTTGACAGAATTGCCAACAGCATTCATGTTCAGAAGCATGACAGAATACCTTATTTTCACTGCCATGGTGTCATACCGATTAACGGATACAATGCAAGAAAAGGGCATCTTGCAAGTGACAAGCTTGTCCTCACGGAAGACAATTATCTTGAACTTGCCAACAATTCATTCTCATGGCAGGCGACAAGTTTTATAGATAACTGTATGAACAGAAGGGTCGTGTTCTGCGGGGTGTCCCTGACTGATGCAAACATGAGAAGATGGCTATCATGGATTCACGCCAACAAGATGGCTGAGTTTAAGGAGAACGGGCTCAACTGCAAGGATGCAACAGAACATTTCTGGATTAGGAAAAAGCCTAATACCGTTCAGGAAAAAATATGGCTTGAGGAGTCGGTGGCACACCTTGGAGTACGCCTTGTCTGGATTGATGAGTGGAACCAGACCGGAGAGGTACTCAAAAAAATGCTTGGACTATAATAAATAGTACTTGCTTTTTCAAATACACTGTGCTATTATAACAAAGTATGTTATAGCCGTAGCTATGCTTTTGGATTACTCCAACCTATGGCTTGGTTACAGGCGATTATATTATTATATTTTATGGAGGAATATCACTATGATATCTAAGGAAAAGAAGGCAGAGATTATTGCCGCTTACGGAAGAACACCTAACGACACAGGTTCACCTGAGGTTCAGATTGCTCTTTTAACAGAGAGAATCAATGAGCTTACAGAGCACCTTAAGTCCAACATGAAGGATCATCATTCAAGAAGAGGTCTTCTTAAGATGGTTGGTCAGAGAAGAGGTCTGCTTGAGTATCTCAAGAAGAATGATGTTGAAGCTTACCGTTCTTTGATTGCACGTTTAGGAATCAGAAAGTAATTATGAGAGGGCGGAGTATATCCGCCCTTTTATGCGTTAATGAGTCCTTTTTAAGAATTTGTTGACGCGGGTTATGCCCACAAGAACGCAGGAGAAATTTTCCGAGACTTCTGAAAAATTCACGACATTTTAGTTTATATAACACAGAGCGTGCACTTTTCAGTTGTTTCGGTTTCTTCTGCGACAGGTTCAAAAAGAAAACGAAAAGGAGATTAGACATGTACAAGAGTTTTTCTATGGAATTAGCCGGCAGAACACTTACAGTTGATGTCGGAAGAGTTGCAGCACAGGCTAACGGAGCTGCGTTCATGCACTACGGGGATACAACGGTATTATCAACAGCTACTGCTTCGGAGAAACCAAGGGATGGAATTGATTTCTTCCCATTATCGGTTGAATATGAGGAAAAGTTATATGCTGTAGGTAAAATCCCTGGTGGATTTAACAAGAGAGAGGGCAAGGCTTCCGAGAACGCTATTCTTACATCAAGAGTTATCGACAGACCTATGAGACCTCTTTTCCCTAAGGATTACAGAAACGATGTAACTCTCAACAACATGGTTATGTCAGTTGACCCTGAGTGTGCTCCTGAGCTCACTGCCATGTTAGGATCCGCAATTGCGGTTGCTATTTCGGATATTCCTTTTGACGGACCATGTGCGACAACACAGGTAGGTCTTATTGACGGAGAGTTCGTAATCAATCCTAACTCAGCACAGAATTCAGTATCAGACCTCAAGCTCACGGTTGCTTCGACCAGAGATAAGGTTATCATGATTGAGGCCGGTGCCAATGAGGTTCCTGAGGCTAAGATGGTTGAGGCTATCTACAAGGCTCACGAGGTTAACCAGCAGGTTATCGCTTTCATCGACAAGATCGTTGCTGAATGCGGCAAGCCTAAGCATGAGTATACAAGCTGTGCAATTCCTGAGGAATTATTTACAGCTATCAAGGAAATCGTTCCTCCTGCCGAGATGGAGGTTGTAATGTTCGCTCCTGAGAAGCAGGTGAGAGAGGAGAGGATAAGAAACTTAAAGGACAAGCTTGCTGAGAGCTTTGCCGATAAGGAGGATTGGCTTCCACTCATCGATGAGGCAGTTTACCAGTACGAGAAAAAGACTGTCCGCAAGATGATCTTAAAGGATCACAAGAGACCTGACGGACGTGAGATTACACAGATTCGTCCTCTTGCAGCAGAGGTTGACATCATACCTAGAGTTCACGGCTCCGCAATGTTCACAAGAGGACAGACTCAGATCTGTAACGTATGTACACTTGCTCCTCTTTCAGAGGCACAGAAGCTTGACGGACTTGACGACACTACATCTAAGAGATATATGCACCACTATAATTTTCCTGCTTACTCAGTAGGTGAGACAAAGGTTTCAAGAGGTCCGGGACGTCGTGAAATCGGACACGGAGCACTTGCGGAGAGAGCGCTTGTTCCTGTGCTTCCTTCAGAGGAAGAGTTCCCGTATGCAATCAGAACAGTATCCGAGACATTTGAGTCTAACGGTTCAACATCTATGGCTTCCACATGTGCGTCATGTATGTCACTTATGGCAGCAGGTGTTCCGATTAAGAAGATGGTTGCAGGTATCTCATGTGGTCTTGTTACAGGCGAGACAGATGACGATTATGTACTCCTCACTGATATTCAGGGACTTGAGGACTTCTTCGGAGATATGGACTTCAAGGTTACAGGTACGGATGCGGGTATCACGGCTATCCAGATGGATATTAAGATTCACGGTCTTACAAGACCTATAGTTGAGGGTGCTATCGCAAGATGCCGTGAGGCAAGAATGTTCATCATGGAGAACTGCATGAAGAAGGCTATCGCAGAGCCTAGAAAAGAAGTCGGACCATATGCTCCTAAGATTGTTCAGATTCAGATTGACCCTTCTAAGATTGGCGATGTTGTCGGACAGAGAGGAAAGACAATCAACGCAATCATCGATGAGACAGGCGTTAAGATTGATATCACGGATGATGGTGCCGTATCCGTATGCGGAACAGACAAGGCTATGATGGACAAGGCCATCAAGTACATCCAGACTATCGTTACAGATTACGAAGAGGGACAGGTATTTGAGGGTAAAGTTGTAAGCATCAAGGAATTCGGTGCATTTATAGAGTTCGCTCCGGGCAAGGAGGGAATGGTTCACATTTCCAAGATAAGCAAGGAGAGAATCGATCATGTAGAGGACGTTCTCACACTTGGCGACGTTGTCAAGGTTGTATGCCTCGGCAAGGACAAGATGGGACGTTACAGCTTCAGCATTAAGGATTACAAGGAAGAGGTACAGTAATATGTCAGGACATTCAAAATTTGCCAACATTAAGCATAAGAAAGAGAAGAATGACGCAGCAAAGGGCAAGATTTTTACCAGAATCGGTAAGGAACTTATGATTGCTGTCAAGGAGGGCGGTCCGGATCCTAACAATAACAGCAAGCTTCGTGATGTTATCGCCAAGGCAAAGGCTAACAACATGCCTAACGATACAATCGACAGAAGCATCAAGAAAGCCGCCGGAGACACCAATGCAGCCAACTATGTTGTAGCTACATACGAGGGCTATGGCCCAAGCGGCACGGCTATTATTGTTGAGTGCCTTACAGACAACAAGAACAGAACAGCAGCCAATGTACGCAGCGCTTTCACAAAGGGTGGCGGCAACATCGGTACACAGGGCTGTGTATCTTTCATGTTCGATAAGAAGGGTCAGATTATCATCGACAAGGAAGAGTGCGGCATGGATGCAGACGAGCTCATGATGGCAGCTCTCGATGCAGGTGCAGAGGACTTTGATGAGGACGACGACAGCTTTGAAATTCTCACTGATCCTGATTCATGTGGAACCGTAAGAGAGGCTCTTGAGGCTCTCGGTGTTAAGATGGCACAGGCAGAGGTTACAATGATTCCTCAGAATTATGTAACGCTTACGTCGGACGAAGATATTAAGCAGATGAACCGTATTCTTGATCTCCTCGATGATGACGATGATGTTCAGGAAGTATGGCATAACTGGGAAGAGTAATTAACTGAGAAAGATAAAAGCACATTGTCTCCGTGATGGATGACGATGTGCTTTTTTTGATGGTGTTTGAGGATACTATTTTTCAATGAAGTGAAGAACCTCATCAAGCGGCATGCTGCCACCGAAGAGGTCGAGGGCGCTTCCTATGGTCACGTTGATTTTGTTTTTGCCGAGAACCTTTAGTGCCTCGAGGTCGGAGAATGAGCCGACACCGCCTGCGTATGTCAGCGGAAGACCTGAATATTCGGAGAGGGTGCTTACAAGCTCTTTTTCTATGCCGTGGCATTTTCCCTCAACATCCACGGCGTGTATAAGGTATTCGTCGCAGAACTCGGACAGTTCGGTGAGAAGAGCGGGAGTTACGGCAGTATCAGTCATGCTCTGCCAGCGGTCAGTGACAATGCGGTATTCGTTATTTGTCTTTTTACAGCTCAGGTCAAGGACAATATGCTTCTTCCCAACGGCTTTTTTGAGAAGATTCAGACGTTCGAAGTCAATGTGTCCCTCGCGGAATACATACGAGGTTACGATGACATGTGAGGCACCGGCATCAAGAAATGCCGCGGCGTTACCTGCATTTATTCCTCCCCCAATCTGAAGAAAGCCCGGATGACGTGAGAGCGCGGATAATGCCTGTGCTTTTGTGGCTTCATAGTGAGGAGAAGAAACGGAGTTCAGCATGATGACATGCCCTCCTCTTATTCCGAGATTGTAGTACATGTCTGAGAAATATGCCGCATCTGCTTCACAGACAAAGTTTTCTTTGGCGTAGTCTCCTGTGTCGGCGAGACTTCCACCGACTATCTGTTTGACTTTGCCGTTATGTATGTCTATACATGGTCGAAATTCCATCTTAAACCTCACTTTCATAATTTAAGGTACATTGAGTAAACTTTTTGATTTGAGTATATATGCTGAATACGGTTTTAACAATATTTTTTATAAAAAAAGATTAAAAAAAGAGAATAATTACTTCAAATCTTTTTATTTATGTGATACAATCATAAAGAGTGGATTTATTCGACTTTATAATAATGTGTAGGATAAAGAGGAAATGCCATGGCAGATTCTGGTCAATATACCGCGCAGGAGATGCGTAGAAAAAGAATTAAACTGTACAAGAAAATTATAGTGTTTTTTTTATTGTTTTTAATATTGCTACCGACAATTTTTTGTGTTATTTTATTCGTTAGGGTCGGTCATCTTGAAAAACAGTTGAATGTAATTATGGCGATGAGAGTGTCAGAGCTTGAAGAGGACGCTTCAGGAACGGTGAAGCAGGAGGCAAAGTCTGACAGAAACACAACACCGAGTTATGTGTTCGCCAATGAGACGGAGAGCGAGACTCAGACGGAAACCGACACAGAGACTGCGACGGAGAATGAGACGCCGGAGCTTGAGGAACGTGATTCGGACAAGCATGTGAGCGGGCAGCCGCAGGAGGGCGTATACGGCGCCTATTCAGAGTCCATGATTGAGGATGCGTTGAATGACGGCCGCAAGGTTGTGTATTTGACATTTGATGACGGGCCAAGTCATAATACAGAGCGTATTTTGGATATACTTGACGAGTATAATGTCAAGGCGACATTCTTTACGATAGGCAATGAGGCAGAGGAGTTCGTTGATGTGTATAAGAGAATACTTGAGGATGGGCATTCGCTTGGAATGCATTCCTATTCTCATAAATACAGCGAAATCTATAAATCTGTCGAGGCATTCGATGCGGATTTCAATAAGGTCAGTGATTATATTGAAAGTGTGACGGGAGTTGCACCGAAGCTGTACCGTTTTCCAGGGGGCTCAAGTAACCTTGTCAGCGCGATACCGATGGAAAATTTCATAAAGTATCTTAATGAGAAGAATGTCACATATTTTGATTGGAATGTCTCAGCGCAGGATGCGGAAAGCAGAGAGCTTCCGGTTGAAACTCTGCTTGATAATATTTTTAAGGACATTAACAAAAAAGACATCTGCGTTGTGCTTATGCATGATTCAGATGATTTGGGAACAACTGTTGATATGCTTCCGGAGCTTTTAAAGCGTCTTGTGGAGATGGATGCAGTGATACTTCCGATTACGGAAAATACTACATTAATACAGCACATTGCTTCAGACAGTGTGCAGTGACAGGAGGACAACATGGGTTTTTTTAAGGATTTTAAGGATGATGTATCTCAGGCGGTTAATGAGCTTGTGGATGATGCCATAGCTACCGGAGGTCCGGCTAATAATAAGAATAATGTTCCGGATGATGATGCAATGGTGGATACGCTTGAGAAGCAGGAACCGGTTAAGAAAGCGGCACCTGCACCTGCGGTTAAGGCACCTGCACCGGTACCGGAGACAGTACAGCAGGTTAAGAGCACACCTGTGGAAAAGCCTGTTCAGCCTGAGCAGCCTGTACCGTCAGAACATGCGGCGCAGAGCAAGGATTCTGCTTCTGAGACCGCAATCATAACACCGGGACTCAAGATTACAGGTGATATTGAGTCGAGCGGAGCGATTGAGCTTCTCGGAACGGTTATCGGAAATGTATCCTGCCAGGGCAAGTTAAGTGTAAGCGGAACGATTCAGGGAAATACTCATTCTGCCGCATTCTATTCAAATGAAGCTCAGATTACGGGTAATATAAGCTGCGACGGAGCTGCCAAGATTGGTAACGGTTCTGTTGTGATAGGTGACCTTGCAGCAACATCCGCAGTTATTGCAGGAGCCATTAAGGGCAATATTGACGTTCATGGTCCTGTAATCATCGATACCACAGCGATTGTCATGGGTGATATTAAGTCTGAGTCGGTTCAGATTAACAATGGAGCCGTTATAGAGGGACATTGCTCACAGTGCTACTCTGACAACAGCCCAAGCAAGTTCTTCAAGGACAAATAAATAACATATAGGAGCGAACACAATGAAACTTGACAGAATTATGTTAAAATTAAGCGGTGAAGCACTTGCCGGAGATAAGAAAACAGGTTTTGACGAGGCGACAGTACTTGCTATTGCCAACCAGGTTAAGCAGGTTTCGGAGCTTGGTAAGGAGATAGGTGTCGTAATCGGAGGCGGTAATTTCTGGAGAGGCCGTTCAAGTGAGAACATGGACAGAACCAAGGCTGACCAGATAGGAATGCTCGCAACCATTATGAATTGTATATATGTGTCTGAGATGTTCCGCTCGGTCGGACTCTCAACCGAGATACTCACACCGTTTGCGTGCGGGTCAATGACTAAGCTTTTTTCAAAGGATCTGGCTAACGAGTGCTTTAAGCAGGGCAAGATAGTTTTCTTCGCCGGAGGAACAGGACATCCTTATTTTTCAACGGATACGGGTATCGTGCTCAGAGCCATCGAGATGGAGGCTGACGCAATTCTTCTTGCAAAGGCTATCGACGGAGTATATGACAGTGATCCTAAGGTTAATCCGAACGCTAAGAAGTTCGACACACTCTCAATTCAGGAGGTTGTCGAAAGAAAGCTCGGAGTTATAGATATGACGGCATCCGTAATGTGCATGGAGAATAAGATGCCGCTCGTAATCTTCGGACTTAACAAGGAGAACAGCATCGTCAATACGGTTGCAGGAAAGATAGACGGAACGGTCGTTACGGCATAGACTTGATCTATTACATAAAATTATTGAATTTTGGAGGACATTATGGCAGACATTAAAGAATTTGAAGAGAAGATGAATAAGACACTTGATACGTTATATGAGGATTACGCGACAATCAGAGCCGGTCGTGCCAACCCGCATATTCTTGATAAGATAAGAGTTGATTACTACGGAACCCCTACACCGCTTCAGCAGGTTGCCAATGTATCCGTTCCTGAGGCGAGAATGATTCAGATTCAGCCATGGGAATCAAGCCTTATCAAGGAAATTGAGAAGATGATTATGGTTTCTGACCTTGGAATAACACCTAATAACGATGGAAAGGTTATCCGCCTTATATTCCCTGAACTCACAGAGGACAGACGTAAGGAAATCGTTAAGGATATCAAGAAGAAGGGTGAGAATGCCAAGGTTGCAATAAGAAATGTCCGCAGAGATGCCAACGATTTCTTCAAAAAGCAGAATAAGGACAATCTTATCTCCGAAGATGAGTACAAGAACATTGAGGCTGATGTTCAGAAGCTTACCGATAAGTATATTGCAGAGGTAGATAAGGCAGTAGAAGAGAAGTCTAAGGAGATTCTTACGGTATAAGAGTCAATATTTTGAATATCCAAGGCTGTTACGGATGCTTCACATCGGTGACAGCCTATTTTGTGTAATAGGATAAGTGATTTATTAGGAGGCAGTATTGGACACATTTAATGAAAAACTTGGTATGAACGTGCCGAATCATATTGCAATAATATTAGACGGTAACGGAAGATGGGCTAAAAAGAGAATGATGCCGCGCAATTTCGGACATTCACAGGGCTGCAAGGTTATAGAGCAGACCTGCCGTGACATGGATGAGATTGGCGTTAAATATTTTACTATATATGTATTTTCAACAGAAAATTGGAAGCGTTCCGAATCAGAAGTGAGCGGTCTTATGAAGCTTTTGAGAAGCTATCTCACAGATTGTATCAAGAGAAGCAACAAGGACAATATGCGTGTGAGAATCCTTGGCAGACGCGACGAGCTTGCGCAGGACATCATCGATAAGATTGACGAACTTGAGGAAGCAACCAAAAACAATACGGGACTTAATTTTCAGATTGCTCTCAATTATGGCTCAAGGGATGAGATAACAAGGGCTGTAAGAGAAATAACGAAAGAATGCATTGAGAATGGGATAGACCCGGATACCATCACTGAGGAAATGATATCGGCGCATCTTGATACAAGAGATATTCCGGATCCTGATTTTTTAATAAGGACAAGCGGGGAGAAGAGAATTTCAAATTATCTTCTTTGGCAGTGCGCATACTCGGAGTTCGATTTCCCCGAGGTGCTCTGGCCTGATTTCAACATGGATTATCTCGTGGAGGAAATCAGAAAATATAACAAGCGTGACAGACGCTTTGGCGGAGTAAAGGAGGAATAGGATGTTAGTCAGAATAGCAAGCGGAGCGGTTCTCACCGTGATTGTCGGTGCAGGTCTTGTGCTTGGCGGACCGTATTTATTTCTTCTTACTTTGGCGATATCAATTATAGGAATGTACGAGCTGTACAGAGTGTATGGCATAGAGAAAAGCCCGATAGGAATTATCGGGTATATATTTGCGGTCATATATTATGTGTGTATGTGGCTCGGACAGAACGAGTTCATGCTGCTGTCACTCGCCGCAGGGCTTATATGTATAATGGCGGGCTATGTGGTTAAATTCCCTAAGTATAAGGCTGACCAGGCTGCGATGGGATTTTTTGCACTCGTTTATGTTGCGGTTATGATTTCATTTATATACAGAATACGTCTGCTTGAGGATGGTGCATTCTATGTATGGCTCGTGTTTATATGTTCATGGATTGCAGATACATGCGCGTATTTTGTGGGTGTGAAATTCGGAAAGCATAAGATGACACCCGTGCTCAGCCCTAAGAAATCAATCGAGGGTGCAGTCGGCGGAATTTTAGGACCAATGCTTATCGGCGGAATTTATGGAGCGATTATCAATTCCAGAATAAGCGTGAATGCGCCTGTGGTTTTTGCGGTTGCATGTGGTGTAGGTGCCGGAATTTCGATAATAGGAGATTTGGCGGCATCGGCTATTAAGCGTGATCATTCGGTCAAGGACTATGGAAAGCTCATTCCGGGACACGGCGGAATAATGGACAGATTTGACAGTACGATATTTACGGCGCCTGTCGTATACATTGTGCTCGAGATTTTCAGAGCTATAGGATAATTATTTCAGGCTGGGGCGGATACGGCTCAGGCAGGGAGGATAATTGTGAAAGTTATATCTATTTTGGGTTCGACAGGATCTATAGGAACACAGACACTCGATGTCGTAAGAAAAAATAATGATATCAAGGTTGCGGCCTTGTCGGCGGGAAAGAATGTTGAACTGATGGAAAAGCAGGTGAGAGAGTTCGAACCGGCTTTTGTATCAATGGCTGATGAAGATTCGGTTAAAGAGCTGAAGACCAGACTTGCGGATATATCGGGAATAGAGTACGGATGCGGAATGGAAGGTCTGATACGCTGTGCAACTATGGAAAATGCAGAGATAGTTGTTACAGCGGTTGTGGGAATGATGGGAATAGTGCCTACGATTGAGGCTATCAATGCTGGCAAGGACATAGCACTCGCCAACAAGGAGACGCTTGTAACGGCGGGACATATCATCATGAAGCTTGCGGCGGATAAGGGCGTTAAGATTCTTCCCGTGGACAGCGAGCACAGTGCGATATTCCAGTGTCTCAACGGCGAGCGCGGCAATCGGATACATAAGATTCTCCTCACGGCATCAGGCGGACCTTTCAGGGGCAGAACGATAGAGCAGATGAAGGACATTAAGGTTGAGGATGCCCTAAAGCATCCTAACTGGGCAATGGGAAGAAAAATCACGATAGATTCATCGACAATGGTTAACAAGGGGCTTGAGGTCATGGAAGCGAGATGGCTTTTCGGTGTGGATTTAGATCAGGTTCAGGTTATTGTTCAGCCGCAGAGCATCATACACTCGATGGTCGAGTTCGATGACGGAGCGGTCATGGCTCAGCTTGGGTCTCCTGATATGAGGCTTCCTATACAGTATGCGCTGTATTATCCGGAGAGACGTGTCCTTGACACGCAGCATCTCGATTTTTGGAAGCTCAAGCAGATAACCTTTGAGGAGCCTGACATGGTCAACTTCAGGGGACTTGCACTCGCATACGAAGCGGGAAGAAAGGGCGGAAATGTACCGACGATGTTCAACGCAGCCAACGAGCTTGCGGTGTCGATGTTTCTTGACCGAAAGATAAAATATCTTGATATTATTGATATAATAGAACAAACTATGATTAACATAGAATATATTGATAATCCTGATGTGGAGCAGATACTTGCAACGGAAGCGGCGGCTTATGATTACATCCGCAGCAGATTTTAATGTTGCAAAAAATGATTTCCAAGGGGAGGAAAAGACAACTTGAATATCATCATAGCAATTATTATTTTAAGCATTATCGTAATTATTCATGAATTTGGACACTTTATTGTGGCAAAGGCGAACGGGATAGCGGTGAGTGAGTTCGCACTCGGTCTTGGACCTACGATACTGAAGGTCAAGAAAAAAGGAACCCTGTTTTCACTCAAGCTTCTTCCGTTCGGCGGAGCCTGCATAATGGCAGGGGAGGACGGCAACGAGAACGGGATAAGCGAGCTTGACAAGGATAAGCTCTTTGCTTCAAAGTCTGTGTGGCGCAGAATATCCGTTATCGCGGCGGGGCCTGTTTTTAACTTCCTGCTTGCTTTTATCATGGCTGTATTCATCATCGGAAGCATCGGGTATGATCCGTGTAAGCTCTACAGCGTTGAGGAGGGAAGCGTTGCCGATGAGGCAGGACTTCAGGCTGGGGATGTGATAACCTCGGTTAACGGAAAGAAGATTCATTTTTATAAGGAATACAGTCTGTACTATCAGCTTCACACGGGAAAGACGTTCAACATAACATACACTCGCGATGGCGTGAAGTATGAGACGACGGTCGTTCCTGAGTATATCGAGGAGGATGTATACCAGCTCGGCGTATATCTCGGCGAGGACGCGGTAATATCGGGGCTTACGGAGACGGGCGCGGCTGCGCTCGCGGGCTTTAAGACCAATGATAAGATTATACAGGTGAACGGCGTTGCCGTAAAGACGACCGATGAAGCCATAGCTGCCATAAGAGGCTGTGGCGGCGGGAAGATAAATGTCGTGGTGATGAGGGACGGAGAGGTTGTCGACCTCACGGTGACACCTGTTCTCACACACAATGCATACTATCAGACGGGAATGTCATTTTCGGCTGCGAGAGTCAAGGTAAATCCTATACAGACGATAAAATACAGTGCTCTTGAGGTGAAATACTGGATTAACACGGTGTTCGAGAGCCTTAAAATGCTTGTAACGGGAAAGGTTACCAAGGACGATGTGGCAGGTCCGGTCGGAATCGTGTCGGCAATCAGCAATGTCGTTGAGCAGAGCAAACCTGACGGAGTATTTTATGTAATACTTAACCTTGCCAACTGGATAGTGATGATAAGCGCCAACTTAGGCGTTATGAATCTGCTTCCGATACCTGCGCTTGACGGCGGAAGGCTTCTCTTCCTGCTCATCGAGGCGGTGCGTGGCAAGCCTGTTGACCAGAAGAAAGAGGGAATGGTGCATCTTGTCGGAATGGCACTTCTCATGCTGCTTATGTTCTTTATTCTGTTCAATGATATTTCTAAGCTTTTCTGATGTCTGAGAGAGATGGAGGATTACTATGAAGAACTCTAATAGTATGATACAGAGAAAAAATACAAGGGTTGTAAATATCGGCGGTGTGTTAATCGGCGGCGGCAACCCGATAGCGATACAGTCTATGACAAATACCAAGACCGAGAATGTGGACGCGACCGTCGAGCAGATTGCCGCACTTGAGGATGCGGGCTGTGAGATTATAAGATGTGCAGTGCCTACGATGGAGGCTGCCGAGGCTATAGGTCAGATAAAAAAGAGAGTACACATTCCGGTTGTGGCGGATATTCATTTTGATTACAGGCTTGCGATTGCCGCTATGGAGAACGGTGTTGACAAGATAAGAATCAATCCCGGAAATATAGGAAGCCTTGAGAGAATAAAGGCGGTTGTAGATGTCGCGAAGGAGAGAAATATTCCTATAAGGGTAGGTGTCAACTCGGGCTCTCTTGAGAGAAATCTGGTTGAGAAGTACAGCGGAGTAACCGCAGAGGGAATTGTTGAGAGTGCTCTTGACAAGGTGAGGATAATCGAGGATATGGATTATGACAACATGGTCATAAGCATAAAATCATCGGATGTCATGATGTGCGTTAAGGCGCATGAGATTATATCCGCCAAGACAGACTATCCTCTTCATGTCGGAATTACCGAGTCGGGTACGGTTCTTACGGGAAGCATTAAGTCGGCTGTGGGGCTTGGACTTATACTTGGTCAGGGAATAGGAGATACAATAAGGGTTTCGCTCACGGGCGATCCTGTTGAGGAGATAAGGGCTGCAAAGACGATTCTCAAAACGCTCGGAATCAGACAGAGCGGAATTGAGATTGTGTCATGCCCTACATGCGGAAGAACGAGCATCGACCTTATCGGACTTGCGGGGAAGGTTGAGAAGCTTGCCGCAGACTATGATGATTTGAACTTAAAGCTCGCAGTTATGGGCTGCGTGGTTAACGGACCGGGTGAGGCGAGAGAGGCTGATCTTGGTGTTGCCGGAGGAAAAGGAGAGGGAGTTCTTATTAAGCGCGGAGAGGTCATAAAGAAGATGCCTGAGAGCGAGCTTCTCGACGCGTTAAAGTATGAGCTCGACCATTGGAAGGAACAGTGAAAAACACATGAAGCTTTTTGACGCATTTCCTACACTTGAATTTAATGAGGACACAATGGACATTTTGGCTGATGTTGAGGTGACTAAGGTCACCACCAACTCAGCCAAAACCCGGCTTAGGGTATATATTTTGTCCAAAAGACTTATACCGAAACAGACGATATTTGCGCTCGAGGCGGGCTTTAGAAAACAGCTTCCGCCATTCAGAACGATGGATATCCATGTTGTGGAGAAGTATGAACTGTCGAGCCAGTATACGCAGGAAAAGCTGTGGGGGATATACAGGGACAGCATTTTGGACGAGCTGAAGGCGGAGAGCATATTTGACTATGACCTTTTAAAGAAGGCAAAAGTAAGATTTACGGCTCCCGACAGAATGGAGCTGACTGTTGCTGACGGAACAATTGCGAGAGACAGGATGCAGGGACTCAGGGAATATCTTCATATGGTATTCTTTGACCGCTGTGGGTTTGAAATAGGCTTCGATGTGATATTTAAGGAAGTAAAGCACGAGGCGAAGGACACACCTGTGGTACACATGGAGTTGTCGGCTTCTGATGAAAATACGGTGGAGCAGGCGGAAGAGAATGGCAATGGTTCACAGCACGAAGCTGCCACGTCAGCCGGGAGTGCTGAACTTAAGAAGGATAGTGCTGTTGCCGGAAGGCTGCGTACCGATGTCAAGGCATCTGATAAGAAGAATCAGAACAGTAAGGAAGAGACTAAGAGCTTTCGTTCCGTTAAGATGTCAGGGAATCCCGATGTCATTTACGGAAAGGATTTCGACGATGAGGCGGTTGAGCTGGCGAGCATTACTCACGAGATTGGCGAGGGTGCGATAAGAGGCAAAATAAGAGGCGTTGAGATTAAGGAGCTTAGAACGGGAAAGCAGCTTGTGACATTTACCGTGACGGATTTTACGGATTCAATGTCGGTTAAAATATTTTTAAACAGTAAAGAAAATCTCGATGAGATTAAGGACGATATTGTAAACGGAGCGTTCGTCAAGATTAAGGGTGTCATCGCGATGGACAGCTGGAGCAAGGAGATTGCAGTAAGCTCGGTCAGAGGCATTAAGAAAATTCCTGATTTCACGACAAAGCGTGTCGACAATGCAGAAAAGAAGCGTGTCGAGCTTCATTGCCACACCAAAATGAGCGATATGGACGGTGTTTCTGAGGTATCCGACATCATAAAGCAGGCTTCAAAGTTGGGCATGCCTGCAATCGCAATCACGGATCACGGTGTGTGTCAGGCGTTCCCGGATGCCAACCATACGGTCGAGAAGCTCAAGGACTTCAAGGTAATCTACGGCGTCGAGGCGTATCTGGTTGACGACTTGAAGGCACTCATTGAAAATCCTGCCGGGCAGACCTTTGACGATACATACGTCGTGTTTGACTTGGAGACGACAGGATTTTCGTCTGAACATGATAAAATTATCGAGATTGGTGCCGTGAAATATCAGAACCGAAGACGCGTTGACAGCTTTTCCTGTTTTGTAAATCCCGAGATTCCGATACCGTTCAGGATAGAGAAACTCACGGGAATAAATGATTCCATGGTTATAGATGCGGAGACTATTGAGACAGTGCTTCCGCGTTTCCTTGATTTCTGCGATGGCGCGGTGCTTGTCGCCCACAATGCCGACTTCGACTCGGGCTTTATAAAGGCAAAGGCAAAGCAGATAATGGGTGTCGACAAGGAATATACCGTTGTCGATACAGTTGCGCTTGCCAGAGTGCTTCTTCCGCAGCTCAACAGATACAAGCTTGACACGGTTGCAAAGGCTGTGGGAGTGTCGCTTGAGAACCATCACCGTGCGGTCGACGATGCAGACTGCTGTGCGGGAATTTTTATTAAATTCATGGGGATGATGGAGGAACGCGGAATCAACAATCTCGATGAAGTCGAGAGCCTTGCGGATGCGAGGGAGAATATCGTAAAGAAGCTACCGTCATACCATGCCATAATACTTGCCAAGAACGATGTCGGCAGAAGCAATCTGTACAGATTGACTTCCATGGCGCATCTTAAATATTTTAACAGACGACCGAGAGTGCCTAAGAGCGAGCTCTTAAAGCACAGGGAGGGACTCATTCTCGGCTCGGCGTGTGAGGCGGGCGAGCTTTACCGTGCGATACTTGACAACAAGTCCGAGCAGGACATTGCAAGACTGGTTGAATTTTACGATTATCTCGAGATTCAGCCGCTCGGAAACAACCACTTCATGATTGATTCCGAGGATATATGGGTGTCGTCCGAGCAGGATTTAATAAATATCAATAAAAAGATAGTTGCGCTCGGCGAGCAGTTCGGCAAGCCTGTTGTTGCAACCTGCGACGTGCACTTTTTAAATCCTGAGGATGAGGTGTACAGAAGAATAATCATGGCAGGTCAGGGCTTTGACGATGCCGACCATCAGGCACCGTTGTATCTTCACACGACGGACGAGATGCTCGAGGAGTTTCAGTACCTCGGAAACGACAAGGCTTACGAGGTTGTCGTCGAGAACACCAATATGATTGCCGATATGTGCGAGAAGATTTCGCCTGTGCGCCCTGACAAATGTCCGCCAGTCATCGAAAACTCGGATGAGACGCTGAGAAAGATATGCTACACGACGGCTCACGAGATGTACGGGGAGAACCTTCCCGAGATAGTCACGGAGCGTCTTGAGAGAGAACTCAACTCAATCATAAGCAACGGATATTCGGTTATGTACATTATCGCGCAGAAGCTTGTGTGGAAATCGAACGAGGACGGGTATCTGGTAGGTTCGAGAGGATCAGTAGGTTCGTCCCTTGCGGCTACCATGGCGGGAATAACGGAGGTTAATCCGCTTCCGCCTCATTATCTCTGTAAAAAATGCTACTACTGTGATTTTGATTCGGAGGATGTCAAAAAGTTCTCAGGCGGTGCGGGCTGTGATATGCCTGACAAGGTGTGCCCTAACTGCGGTGAGCCGCTCACCAAGCAGGGCTTTGACATTCCGTTTGAGACGTTCCTGGGATTTAAGGGCAACAAAGAGCCTGATATCGATCTCAACTTCTCTGGAGAGTACCAGTCTAAGGCACACTCCTACACGGAGGTTATTTTCGGAAAGGGACAGACCTTCAAGGCGGGTACGGTCGGAACCGTTGCCGACAAGACCGCATACGGCTATGTGAGAAAGTACTTTGAGGAGCGCGGAATCACAAAGAGAGACAGTGAGATAGTGCGTATCGCGGAAGGCTGTACCGGAATAAGACGTTCGACGGGACAGCACCCGGGAGGTATCATAGTTCTCCCGATTGGTGAGGAGATTCACACTTTCACGCCGATACAGCATCCTGCCAACGATATGACAACGAACATCGTAACAACGCATTTTGATTACCACAGCATCGACCATAACCTGTTAAAGCTCGATATTCTCGGGCACGATGATCCGACCATGATCCGTATGCTTCAGGATTTGACTGGCATAGATCCTAAGACGATTCCGCTTGATTCGCCGGAAGTCATGAGTCTTTTTAAGGACACCTCGGCGCTTGGAATCACGCCCGACGACATCGGTGGAACGAAGCTTGGGGCGCTCGGAATACCTGAGTTCGGTACCGATTTCGCCATGCAGATGGTTATCGACGCGAAGCCGACGTGCTTTGCGGATCTGGTTCGTATATCGGGACTTTCACATGGTACGGATGTTTGGCTCGGAAATGCACAGACACTTATTATGAGTGGAGTTGCGACAATTTCCACGGCTATCTGTTGTCGAGACGATATCATGATATATCTTATCGGCAAGGGCATGGACAAGGAGCTCTCGTTCACCATCATGGAGAGTGTAAGAAAGGGTAAAGGACTTAAAGACGGCTGGCCGGAGCAGATGCGCGAGCATGGTGTGCCTCAGTGGTACATTGACTCATGTCTCAAGATTAAGTATATGTTCCCTAAGGCGCACGCCGCCGCTTATGTCATGATGGCATGGAGAATCGCATACTGCAAGGTGTTCTATCCGCTCGCGTACTACGCGGCTTATTTCAGTATCAGAGCGACTGCCTTCTCATACGAGCTTATGTGTATGGGAAAGGAGAAGCTTGACTACTATATAGCTGACTACAAGAAGAGGAGTGACAGCCTTTCAAAGAAGGAGGAGGACACTTTAAAGGATATGCGTCTCGTGCAGGAGATGTATGCCCGCGGTCTTGAGTTCCTTCCTATAGATTTGTATAAGTCACATTCGCGCAACTTCCAGATAGTCGACGGCAAGCTTCTGCCTCCGTTCAACTCAATTGACGGACTTGGAGATGTCGCCGCCGAGCTTATCATGAATGCTGCAGAGCAGGGACCGTTCCTCTCAAGGGACGATTTTCAGGCAAGAACCAAGGCGTCAAAGACGGTCGTGGCACTGCTTGGCGACCTCGGCATACTCGGCGACCTGCCGGAGAGCAACCAGTTGTCGCTGTTTGACGGACTGCTCAGCGGGATTTAGAAATTAAAACACTCCGCGCATGGCAATTAAAATGTCATGTGCGGAGTGTTTTGATGTGGAGAGTTGATGAGGTTATGCCGTAACTGATGTCTTGTTGAGCAGTTCATATACCTTCCCGGCATCCAGGTCATCATGTGCGGATATTAAAATTTCATAGATAGGCTCTATGGTGTCAACCGATTCCTCAAGCATTTCCGCTGTCTGTTCGGCAGAGTAGCCTTTTTTGAATTTCTTGATTGTCAGGTCAATCAGCTTTAGGGCTGTTCCTTCTTTGAGACCTGACAGCCTGTGATCCTCCCAAGCATTTCCCATATTGATTTCCTCCTCGTTATCATTTATAGAGACATTAAATTTTGTAAATGTGTTGACTGCCCGTATGGCATCGACATCCATGTGGTTAAATCTTGGGTTTTCCTTGAGAAGTTTTTCCATGGCTGTCTCGTCGGATGCGTACTTTATGATTTCCAAAACCATGCCGAGAGATGTCTTGAACTTGGTGAAGTCCGTGATTTCATGCGGCGCGATAAGGTTAAGCTTGTAATCCTGTACATATCTGTGAAGCGGGCGTGTGTCCGGGCTTAACATATTATGCAGGCTGCGTGGTGCATCCCATTCGTCATCACCCCAGTACACGGTGAGTGTGATGACAGGTGTCAGAAAATCACTTTTCTTATAGCCGGAAAGAAATTCGACGCGGTTGTGATAGTCCTTATTGAGCCGATGCTGTTTGTCAGCCTCGGCAGCCTGTCTGCTGTAGTTGATTGCGTCGTACAGCATATCCTTGATTGGCATTGCGTAATGTATTTCCGACTGATTTTCAATACCGATTATAACATACATACACTTGTCTGTGTATCTTATTATTGCGCGTTTCAAAATATCGCGCCATTTTTGAATGCTGAGATTTCTTTCATCAATGCCAAATGCCTTTTCGGTGGAGCTTACGGCATCAATGAGCTCCGTGGTGTCCTGTTCTGTCAGGTCATCTGAATTTATAACCTGCTTTCCGTCAAACAGATAGTAGTTGCAAAGGTCTGCAAACCTGCGATTATCTGCTAAGAAAGCTTTGGCAATATTGTCCTTTTTTCCCAAAGTATTTTGTCCTCCTTATAAAATTGTATACAGGGAGAACAACTATCCGTCTTAGAAATTCCCCCAAGGTTAACAGTGATTAAAAGCATTGAAATTCCTAAGTATAAAGATGCCGAACACATACGGGCAGGTATATGCAGTCAGCCTAAAGCGCAGATATGCGCGGTTAATGGAAATTGAATCCTAAACAACGGATACATGCTTTGTCGCATTATAACACAGCCGACTTTGGTTGTCCAGAAGCAGTAGGGGAAGTGAATAAAATATATGCTGTAATTAAATTCGGGAAATCAGAGGAGAGGATATAAATAAAATTGTGCAAAAATTATATAAAATACACTCAAATTGAACAACTTAAATAATTTTGTAAAAAATGCTTGCTTTTTTTGCGCGGCTAGTGTATATTAGGAAAGTACTCAATACGGCTCGATGGTCAAGCGGTTAAGACGCCGCCCTCTCACGGCGGAAACCGGGGTTCGATTCCCCGTCGAGCTGCTAAGTTGATACGGCAGGTGAGAATGCCGGGAACTTATGAATGTTGCGGAAGCAGTGAACAGAAATTAAGAATATGGCTCGATGGTCAAGCGGTTAAGACGCCGCCCTCTCACGGCGGAAACCGGGGTTC
>UQZF01000021.1 GCA_900545455.1 uncultured Eubacteriales bacterium | reverse complement strand
ATGTTAAAGGGCGGCGAGTTTGCAACACTCGAGGACGCGAGAAACTGCGTTGCCGAGTCATTCGATATAAAGAAGGTAGGTTAACTTTGAAATCAAGCCGGGTTATTTTTGCCCGACATATATAAGATTAATTTAAGAAAGGCGGATTTTTAAAATGTACGATGTTGAAAAGGGTTACCAGATGGCAAAGGATTTCTACGCTCAGTATGGAGTTGACGTAGACAAGGCGATTGAGATCGCAGACAGAATTCCTATCTCCATGCACTGCTGGCAGGGTGATGACGTTGCAGGTCTCGAGAAGAAGGGCGACGACGCACTCACAGGAGGTATTCAGGCAACAGGAAACTATCCGGGCAAGGCAAGAAATGCCGAGGAGTTAAGACAGGACATCGAGGAGGCTATGAAGTTCATCCCAGGCGAGTTAAAGCTCAACCTTCATGCAAGCTACTTGGAGGCTGACACCTTCGTTGACAGAGATGCAATCGAGCCAAAGCATTTTGACAAGTGGGTAGACTGGGCAAACGAGCACAATATCGGTCTCGATTTCAACCCTACATACTTCTCACATCCAAAGAGCAACAACGGAACACTCTCCGCAGCGGACGATGATGTTCGTAACTTCTGGATTGAGCACGGTATCAGAAGCCGTAAGATTGGTCAGTATTTCTATGAAAAGACAGGTAAGGTGTGCGTAATCAACCACTGGACACCGGATGGTGACAAGGAGGTTCCTGTTGACACACTCTCACCTAGACTCAGACTCAAGGACAGCTACGACAAGATTTTTGAGGCTACCAAGGATGTCAAGGGCGTTATGGACGGCATCGAGTCCAAGGTATTCGGTATCGGACTTGAGAGCTACACCGTAGGCTCACATGAGTTCTGCATGGGCTATGTAATGAACAAAAAGAGTGATCACATCATGATGACACTCGATACAGGACACTATCATCCTACAGAGGTTGTATCCGCTAAGCTTTCAGGCGTTTACACATTTGCAGACCACGCTCTTTTACATGTATCACGTCCTGTACGCTGGGATTCCGACCATGTAGTAAGCTTCGACGATGAGACAAGAGCCATCATGGAGGAGCTCGTGCGCATGGGTAAGCTCGAGGACACATACATCGCAACCGACTTCTTCGATGCGTCAATCAACCGTATCGCAGCATGGGTAATCGGTATCCGCAACACAAGAAAGGCTATGCTTGCAGCACTCTTACAGCCTGTCGACACAATGAAGAAGATCGAGAAGGACGGCGATGTGAGCGGCAGACTTGCATACAAGGAGGAGTTCAAGGCAGCTCCGTTTGCACTCGTATGGGATTACTACTGCGCTAAGAAGGGTGCAGGCGCAGGTCTTACATGGCTTGACGATGTACGCGCTTACGAGAAGGATGTTCTCTCTAAGAGACAGTAAGTAACTAAAAACTAAGTTGATTAGATTTAATACAAAATCCGGCATGGGGCATAGCGCTCTGTGCCGGATTTTTTGTCGATAAGATAATATTGAATTTTTAACGGTTTTGTGATATTTTGGTTTTAGAATTTTAATTCAGATTGATTTGATTCAAATTGATTTGAATAAAAATGATTTGAACCAAAACGGAAGTGAGGTATGAAATGTTTTTAGGAAGAAAAAACGAATTGAAATCATTGAATGAGCTTTTCTGTCAGAAGGGTTTCGGAATGTCGATTATCTATGGAAGAAGGCGTATCGGCAAGTCCACATTGATTGCTGAGTTTGTTAAGGGTAAAAAAGCCGTATTTTACACGGCAACCAAGGTGGGAAGAGAGAGAAACCTTGAATTGTTTTCGGAACGGGTTGTGACGTGTCTCGATGACTCTCTTAAAAACGTAACATTTCAAACGGTTGAGGCTGTATTTGATTTCATAAGTTCAAAAACATCCGATGAAAAAATTATTATCGTCATAGATGAACTTCCGTATTGGGCTGAAAAGGATGATTCGCTTCTTTCAGTCATACAGAAATATATAGATACGCAGTGGAATGAAAAAAATATAATGCTCATACTGTGTGGTTCTTCGTTAAGCTTCATGGAGAATAAAGTGTTGAGCGAGAAAAGTCCGCTATTCGGAAGAAGGAGCTCACAGATTAAGCTGGAACCCTTCAATTACAGAGAAGCGGCACTTTTTGTTCCGAATTATTCCGTTGAAGATAAGGCACTGTGCTATGGAGTGACAGGCGGAGTGGCAAAATATTTATCAATGTTTGACTGTAACAGAAGCTTAGACGATAATATTAAGAGACTTTTTTTCCATAAGGACGGATATTTGTATGATGAGACAAGAAATCTTCTTACACAGGAGTTCTCGGATATTACTTTGGTAAATAACATCATTGAACAGATTGCGTCAGGCGAAAATACAATCAATACAATTTCGTTAAAGGTTGGAGAGAAGGACACAACGGTTCTCTACTCGTTGGAGAAGCTTATGGAAGTGGGCTTGGTCGAGAAGAGAAAATGTATTACTGAGGAGAAAAACAGAAAAAAGACACAGTACATTTTAAAAGACAGTATGTTTAAATTCTGGTATGAATTTATACCAAAGGCGACAAGTGTTATTGAGATGGAGCAGGGAGATTTGTATTATGAGAAAATAGTTAAAAAGCAGCTCCATGCTTTTATGGGAACCGTCTTTGAAAATATGTGCAGGTATTATACTCTTGAACAAGGCATTATAGGGCGATTCGGCGGGTTTATGACCAACGTGGGAGTATGGTGGGGAACAGAGCAGATAGAAAACTCAAAGGGTGAGAAAATTCAGCAATCTGCCGATATAGACGTCGTGGGAATATCCGAAATTGATAAGACTGCCGTAATAGGGGAATGCAAGTTTAAAAATGAACGGATAGATAAAAATGTCTATGACACGCTGATTAGAAGAGCCTCTCAGATTATCGGAAAGTATAAGATTACGAAATATCTGTTTTTTTCATTGAGTGGATTTACTGAGTGGTTCGACGGTATCTCTGATGATAATGTTATTTTGATAACATTGGAAGATATGTATAATTAATTTTTGGAGGGGTTAGAATGTACAAAATACTGCTTGTCGAGGATGATGCGGGAATCGCGAAGGAGATTGCGGACTACGCCGCAGGCTGGGGACTTGAAGTGCATATTGTGAAGAATTTTGAGAAGGTCATGGAGGAGTTCGCCGCGGTGCAGCCGCACCTCGTGCTGCTCGATATATCTTTGCCGTACTTTGACGGGTATTACTGGTGCAGTCGGATAAGAAAGGTGTCAAAGATTCCGGTGATATTCCTGTCATCGGCGGCTGACAACATGAACATCCTCATGGCGATGAACATGGGGGCTGACGACTTTATCGCGAAGCCGTTTGACAGAAATGTCCTTATCGCGAAGCTCTCGGCGATGCTCAGAAGAAGCTATGATTTTGCCGCGTCGGTGAGCATAATCGAGCACAAGGGTGCGATGCTCAACACGGCGGACAACACGCTGACATATCAGGGAAATAACATAGATTTGACGAAAAATGAGTACAAGATACTTCTCACGCTCATGGAGAACAGGGGCAAGGTCGTGAGCCGTGAGAGCCTTATGGAGAGACTGTGGGAGAGCGACAGCTTTGTGGACGAGAACACGCTCACGGTGAATGTGAACAGGTTGAGAAGGAAGCTCGACAATGCAGGGCTTAAAGACTTCATAACGACCAAGTTCGGAGTCGGCTACATAGTGTAAAAGGGGATTGGTATGAAAAACAGACTGCAATTCGTATTGAAGTACATACTCGGAAAGAAAAAGGAGCTCGCCGTGTTCGCGGTGTGCTGCGTGATATTTCTGTTTACCTTCGGAATGTACGGGATAACCTTGAAAGCTGCCGCGTATCCGACACTCGTATGCTTCGTGATAATTCTCACGGCACTTACTGTCGATGCCTGCATGAAATACGGTAAATGGAAAAGAATGCAGGAAATCCTGCAAAAAACCGTAGGCGATGACGGGGAGTTTGTGAGAATACTTGGCGACGACGAGCTGGGAAAAATCGTGGATTCGGACGACATAATGCAGGTTCAGCTTTTGGAGGTCATAAGAAAGCTCAAGGAGAGCGGAATGCACCTCGGGGACTCGATGAACATGAAGTATGCCGACATGGTGGATTACTATACGATGTGGGCGCACCAGATAAAGACACCGATTGCATCCATGCACCTTATCCTTCAAAAACAGGACTCGGAGGATTCGAGGAGGTTAAGAATGGAGCTTATGAGGGTTGAGCAGTATGTTGAGATGGTGCTCTGCTTTTTGAGGCTCGACTCGGACTCGACCGACTATGTGCTGAAGGAGTACAGGCTTGACGATATAATACGCCCTGCGATACGAAAGTTTGCACCGCAGTTCATAATGAAAAAGCTTGCACTCGTCTATGACACCATCGACAGGAGAGTGCTCACCGATGAGAAGTGGCTCGGCTTTGTAGTCGAGCAGGTGTTGTCAAACGCGGTGAAATATACGGAGAGCGGGAAGGTTAAGATAAGCTGTGAGGGCAGTAAGATTATTATAAGTGATACGGGAATCGGAATAGCCGCTGAGGATCTGCCGAGAATATTTGACAAAGGTTATACCGGCTTTAACGGGCGCATGGACAGAAGGGCGAGTGGAATCGGCTTGTACCTGTGCAGGAGGATATGCAATAACTTGGGGCACAGTATAACGGCGGAATCGGTTCCGGGGCAGGGGACAACGATTGCGATAGAGCTTGAGAGAGAAAAGCTTGAGGTGGAATGATAATTTCTTACATAAATGTAAGATTTGAATGAGGAAATGTAAGCCGATGAAATGGAGATACATTTCCTCTTTTGTTATAGTAATGTCATGAGGAGGAAAGACAGATTAAAAAAGCCGTGCGCCGTGTGGCGGCGGTAAGACATTTAAAGCATTAAGATGGAGGGAAAAATGAGTATTTTAGAGGCAGCTAACATTAAAAAGACGTACACGACAAGGTTCGGCGGAAACAAGGTCGAAGCCTTAAAGAACGTGTCGTTCCTCGTTGAGAAGGGTGAGTATGTGGCGGTTATGGGAGAATCAGGTTCAGGTAAGACAACACTTCTCAACATACTTGCGGCACTTGATAAGCCGACAGGCGGAAGGATAAGGCTTGAGGGGCAGGATTTGTCACAGCTCAGTGAGAAGGAGCTTGCACAGCTAAGACGTGATAAGCTGGGCTTTGTTTTTCAGGATTTTAACCTGCTCGACACGTTCACGCTCGAGGACAACATATATCTTCCGCTTGTGCTCGCGGGGGAGAAGTACGCGGAAATGAAGAGAAGGCTCATACCGCTTGCGGTGCAGCTCGGAATCGAGCCCTTGCTCAAAAAGTACCCGTATGAGGTGTCGGGAGGTCAGAAGCAGAGGGCGGCGGTGGCGAGAGCGCTCATAATCAATCCAAGCCTGATACTTGCCGATGAGCCGACGGGTGCGCTCGATTCTAAGTCGACGGATGAGCTTTTGAGGCTATTTGGGCAGATTAATGAGATGGGGCAGACGATTCTCATGGTGACGCACTCGGCGAAGGCGGCGAGCCATGCGGGGAGAGTACTGTTTATAAAGGACGGCGAAGTGTTCCATCAGATATACCGCGGCGATGATTCCAAGGATGAATTTTACAGAAAGATTGCCGACACGCTGACCGTGCTTGCGACGGGCAGTAAGAACGGTGAAGGGCAGAGAGGGGAATGACAGATGGGAATAGGCTTTTACCCGCATCTTGCGTGGGACGGTATAAGAAAAAATAAGAGACTGTACCTTCCGTACATACTGACCTGTACGGGAATGGTCATGATGTTCTATATAATTGCATTTTTAGCGGGCGATAAAATGTTAAAGGAGTTTCGCGGAGGCGGCTTTGTGACGGAGATGCTTGGAATGGGAACCTACGTCATAATGGTTTTTGCGGTTCTGTTTCTTTTTTACACGAACTCATTTTTGATGAAGAGAAGAAAAAAGGAATTTGGACTGTACAACGTGCTCGGCATGGGAAAGGGCAATCTGGCGAGAATTTTATTCTGGGAGAGCGTTCAGATTGCATTCATATCGCTCGGTGTCGGGCTTGTGTTCGGCATGGTATTTGCAAAGCTCGGCGAGCTTGCCATGATATATGCCATAAGAGGGGAGAATAATTACAATATAAAAATCAATACAGAGGCACTTTTGATGACCTTGAAGGTGTTCGGAGTGATATATTTGCTTCTGTTCTTCAATATGATAAGGCAGATAAGAATGTCAAATCCGGTCGATATGCTGCGAAGCGAGAACAAGGGTGAGAAGCCGCCGAAAGCCAACTGGTTCATAGCTCTGTGCGGCACGGTCATTCTCGGAGGCGCATATTACATCGCGGTTACGATTGAAAATCCGCTCTCTGCCATTTCGATGTTCTTTATAGCCGTAATCATGGTAATAATCGGAACCTACCTGCTGTTCATCGCGGGCTCCGTGACGCTCTGCCGTATCCTTCAAAGGAATAAGCACTACTATTATAAGACCAACCACTTTGTGTCGGTGTCGTCAATGCTTTATCGAATGAAGAGAAACGGAGCAGGGCTCGCGTCGATATGTGTGCTCTGCACGATGGTGCTTGTCATGCTCTCGTCGACGGTGTGTCTGTACGCTGGTGAGGAGGGCGTTATAAGGAACAGATACCCAAAGGATATTGACATAACGATTGAGTTTGACGACTATCAGAGCATGGATGACTATATGGAAAAAATGAGGGCGTCCGTCGCAGGCAGCGTGAGCAGGACAGGGGGAGAGCTTGAGGACGTTGTCGACTATTCGGCGGCAATATTCGGCGGTGTGCTTGACGGCGGAAGGATTGTGTGCGGGGATGACAATTATTACAGCTTAAATCTCGGACAGTCAGCGCAGACGTATATGATGTTTGCGATTTCCGTTGACGATTACAACAGAATCATGAATGATAACCTCGTGCTTGCCGACGACGAGGCGGCTGTATGCTTCACAAAGGGAATGGGAAGCTCGAAGGCAAGCTCCTTTGACGAGCTTGTGGTCGGAGACGACGGTCCGAGTTATAAGGTTAAGAAGGTGCTCGACAAATTCATATCAAACGGAACGGAGGCGTTAAATGTACTTCCTTCGATGTCCATTTTCGTGAACAATCCGAGTGATATAGCCCTGACCGTGATGCCCGTAAAAAATTCACGCGGCAGCAGCATCGTTTCAATCGAGTGGTTCTACCAGTTCGACATGACGGGCGATGAGGCAAAGAAGCTTGTCGCCACAAATGAAATCAATGCGATGTTCGGGCAGGAGTACAGAGATGATGCGGGACTTTTTTCAGGCATCGGCAATATTCAGGTTGAGGGAAGGGCTGCCGAGAGAGAGAATTTCTACACAATGTTCGGCGCATTCTTATTCCTTGCGATTTTCCTCGGAATTGTGTTTGTGCTTGCCACGGTGCTAATCATATATTACAAGCAGATTTCGGAGGGTTATGAGGACAGCGGACGCTTTGAGATTATGAAAAAGCTAGGCATGACAAAGAAGGACATTAAGTCGAGCATCAATTCGCAGATGCTCACCGTATTCTTCCTTCCGATCGTTGTGGCGTGTGTACATCTTGCGTTTGCATTTCCGATTGTGAACAAGCTTTTGATGTGCTTCGGCTTCTACGATAAGGGCTTTTTTGCACTGGTAAATCTGGTATGCGTGGTTGTTTTTGCACTGTTTTACGTCATTGTGTACAGAATTACGTCAAAATCCTACTATAATATTGTAAATGAATAGTCAAAAGTTTTCTTGAATTTTCGCGTACAAGTAAGTATAATAGACATGTATTTGTCAATATACTGTAAGAAAACAGAGAAAGTGTATGCCATGAAAATTTGGGAATTTTTTGAGAATATGAACGAATGTGTGTACGCTTCGGACATAGATACAGATGAACTGGTATATATGAACAAAAAAGCGCTCAGGATGTACGGTATTCATTCGTTAGATGAAATTTCAGGAAAGAAATGTTATGAGGTGCTGCAGCATTGCTCAGCACCTTGTGCTGTTTGTAACAATCATCAGCTGTGCGAGGGCGAATTTATAGAGTGGAGACATTATAATCTTCTGCTGGATAAGGATTTTGCCATAAAGGACACCGTTGTTACGGATGGTGGAAGAAGATACAGGGTGGAGATTGCCATTGATGCCGATGCGGCAGGTCATGACCACGAGTGCGAGGAGGCAAGCCGCTATGAGAATATCGAGGCGATGTCGAATGAGGCACTCAGAATTGCACTTCAGGCACCTACGCCCGATTTATCATTGCAGATTGTACTTGAATATATCGGAAAGGCTTTAAAGGGTGAGAGAACCTATATTTTTGAGAGGAATAAGAACGGCTGTGACGACAACACTTATGAATGGACGGCAGTCGGTATCGAGCCTCAGAAGGATATATTGCAGAATCTCCCTCCCGAGGTGTGCGCCAACTGGTACGGTAATTTTGCCGTGAACAGGCACATAGTGATTGCCGATCTTGAGGACATACGGGAGAATGATCCGTTACAGTATGCCAACCTGAAGAGACAGGATATACATTCACTTGTCGTTGTACCGCTCTATGATAATAAGGAAGCGATAGGCTTCTACGGCGTTGACAATCCGCCGCAGGAGTCCTTGAGGTATGCGTCTAATATATTACATATACTTGGACATTTCATCATATCATGCCTTAAAAGGCGTGACCTTATGAAGGAGCTCAGGGTTATGAGCTACAATGACCAGCTCACAGGACTCGGAAACAGATATGCGCTCAACAAATATATGAGCACAGTTGACGAGAACAGAAGTCTGGGAATCGTGTACTGCGATGTCACAGGTCTTAAAAAGGTCAATGACACCGAGGGACATGAGATGGGCGACAGGCTTCTTAAAAATGCCTGCGAAAGCCTGAGGAGAGTGTTCGGGGATTACGGCTTGTTCAGAATCGGCGGTGACGAATTTTTAGCGGCTGCCAACGGTGTCACGAGGGAGCAGCTCGGTGAGCGCGTAAAGCTTCTCAAGGAGGATATGAAGCAGCATGACGTCAACATGGCTGTAGGCGAGGTGTGGATTGATAAGGCACCGAGGAACCCGGATGCACTTTTGACGGAGGCTGAGAAGCTCATGTATCAGGATAAGGCTGAGTATTATAAGAGGACAGGAATTGACAGAAGAAAGTACTAATATAATAGAAAGCAGAGAGTAATTAAATTAATGGAAAAAAGTAAAACAGACAACATGACCAATGAGGCTAATGAGGTTAAGAACACCGAGGCTGTATCGGATGCAGTGAGATACGAGGATGCGCCGATTGATGAGAGAATCATACGAGCCGTGCAGGAGATGGGCTTCGAGGTGATGACACCGATTCAGCAGCAGGCGATTCCGGCTCTTTTAGAGGGAAGGGATGTACTTGGTCAGGCACAGACGGGAACGGGCAAGACGGCAGCTTTCGGTATTCCGATGATTCAGAGAATCAATCCGAGCGTGGAGGGAGTACAGTGCATTATACTCTGTCCTACAAGAGAGCTTGCAATTCAGGCGGCAGACGAGCTTCGCAAGTTCGCAAAGTTCATGCACGGTATCAAGATCCTTCCTATCTATGGCGGTCAGGACATAACAAAGCAGATTCGCTCACTCAAGGGAAATGTGTCAATTATCGTCGGAACTCCGGGACGTGTCATGGATCACATGAGGAGACACACGCTTCACCTCGACAACATAAAGGCGATTGTCCTTGACGAGGCTGACGAGATGTTAAACATGGGCTTTCGCGAGGACATCGAGACGATTTTAAAGGAGATTCCCGAGAATCACCAGACGGCACTCTTCTCGGCTACAATGCCAAAGCCGATACTCGACATAACCCATACCTATCAGAAGGATGCGGTTCATGTGAAGGTTGCCGCAAAGGAGGTAACAATACCTCTTGTAAAGCAGTACTATTACGAGGTTCAGCGCCAGAACAAGGCGGAGGTTACCGCAAGACTTTTGGATTACTATAATCCGAAGCGTTCACTCATTTTCTGCAACACCAAGAAGATGGTTGACGACCTCACCGAGGAGCTCAAGGGAAGGGGATATTTTGCCGAGGGACTTCACGGCGATATGTCACAGTTCCAGAGAGATAAGGTTATGAACGGCTTCAGAAACGGAACGGTTGAGATTCTCATCGCGACGGATGTTGCAGCAAGAGGAATTGATGTCGATGACGTTGAGGCGGTATTTAACTATGACGTGCCGCAGGACATTGAATACTATGTGCACAGAATCGGCAGAACGGGAAGAGCCGGAAAGACGGGACGTTCCTTCACGCTGGTTGTGGGCAGGGAGATATACAAGATAAGAGAGATTGAGAATGTGTGCCATACAAAGATTAAGGCGCGCACGATTCCTTCGGCGGCAGATATAACGGCTGTGAAGGCTCAAAAGATTCTCTCTAAGGTTATGGAGGTCAGAAACGAGAAGGATTTGACCAAGATGACCAAGATTATCGCTGACAAAATGAACGATGACGACGTGACCGCAATGGAGCTCGCTGCGGCATTTTTAAAGATGCACATGGGCGAGGAGCTCGAGGACATTCCTGTTGAGGTTTACAAGCCGAGACGTGCACGCCACTTCGATGACGAGAAGGGACGAAAGGGTGGACGCGGACGCAGGGACGGCAGGGATGAGCGCAGAGGCGAGCATGATGACCGCCGCAGGGATGAGCGCAGAGGTGAGCGTGACGACCGCCGCAAGAAGGAGCGCATGGGTCGTGACGGAAACGCAAGAAACGATAAGGGGCGTGTCGATTTCGGTGTTGAGCGCCGATTGAGAGAGAAGCGCGAGAAGCAGAAGAACAAGAAGAAGGATTAAGCAGATTTGATTATCCCCGCCGGGTTAGACGGCGGGGATTTTTGATGTAATAGGAAATTTCTTTTCTATTACAAATGAGGTATTGCTTTTTTATACCGGTTAGTGTATACTAATCATGCTTGAGTTAGATGAAACTAACTCAAGCCGGTTTTATTGGATATCACACATCATATATTCAGACATATAATAACATGAAGAGCGTCGGGGAACGCTCGGAAAAGGAGGATATTATGAACGGTATAATTTTAGCGGTTATAATAATCGCTGTATGCAAGGCGGTTAAAGTTATAATTAAGAGAGAGTTAAAAAAATATAGAAATACAAATGATAATAATTTTAAGGGAGCGGTGGGAGCATGATGGATGTACTGTCAGGGCTTATAATACCGTTTGCGGGAACATCACTTGGTGCCGCATGTGTACTTTTTGTGAGAAAAGAAATGAATGCAGGACTTCAGAGGGCTCTAACCGGATTCGCCGCCGGAGTTATGGTGGCGGCTTCCGTGTGGAGCCTTTTGCTTCCTGCTCTGAGTCAGGCTTCATACATGGGAAAGTGGTCGTTCATTCCGGCAGTTGTGGGATTCTGGGCGGGAATATTGTTCCTGCTTCTGCTCGACAATGTGATTCCGCATCTTCACTCCGACACGGAGCAGGCGGAAGGACCTAAGGCAAATCTAAAAAAAACGACTATGCTTGTCCTTACCGTGACGCTTCACAACATCCCCGAAGGAATGGCGGTTGGAGCAGTGTATGCCGGGTACGCGAGCGGCAGTTCGGGTATTACGCTTATGTCCGCAATGGCTCTTGCGGTCGGAATTGCAATACAGAACTTCCCTGAGGGCGCAATTATATCCATGCCGTTAAGAAGCCGCGGGGTCAGCAGGGGAAAATCATTTTTATACGGTGTATTGTCGGGGGCTGTCGAGCCGGTGGGAGCATTGCTCACGATAATGGCGGCGGGCATCATCGTGCCGATGCTCCCGTATCTTTTGAGCTTTGCGGCGGGCGCGATGCTATATGTCGTTGTTGAGGAGCTTATTCCTGAGATGGCACAGGGAAAAGTAAGACAAAGTGATATAGGAACATTGCTATTTGCAGCGGGATTCACTATAATGATGACATTGGATGTGGTGTTCGGGTAGAACACAATTTCAAAATATAATGGCTTTGGGAAGGGAAAAGGGAGTGCCATGAAAGAACCGGAAATTATTGCGCTTGACAATGCCTGCACGCAGGACAGTGTCGCTGTTTTGTGGGAGAAGGTTGAAGGTGCTGTCGGATACGAGGTATTCATAGAGGATGAGTTTGCCGCGATGACGGAGAATACGGATTATACGTTTGAGGGACTTGAACCCGGTGGGGAATATGAGGTGTATGTTGCTGCTGTGGATGAGGACGGAGCCCGGGCAAAAAGCGAAGCCGTCGTAATGCACACCAAGAGTGAAGTGAATGTACACGACATAAGGGATTACGGTGCCAAAGCATGCGAAATAGACAATCCTATTATGACCGACACCGGCAGAATGCCGGACTGCACAAGTGCGATACAGCAGGCTATTGATGAGTGCGGTGAGGGCGACATGGTGTATGTGCCGGAGGGAACATTTGTGGCGGGTGCACTTTTTTTAAAGAGCAACATGACACTAAAGATTGACGGAAGACTGTTCGGAAGCAGCAGATTAAGCGACTATCCGATTATGAGATACAGATTCGAGGGCCGGGAGAGCGACTGCTATGCATCGTTTATAAATACCAAGGATGGTGAACAGCGGAACATAACAATCTGCGGGAAAGGTACAATAGATGCCAACGGCAGGAAACTTTTCATGGAGGAGATGAAGGAGAAGAAAGCCGTAAGAGGGCGTGCAGTCTGTATAAGAAATACTGATGGAGTGTACGTGAAGGATATAACGATAAGACAATCGCCGGCATGGTGCCTGCATACAATCTATTGTCGCAATGTAGTGCTTAACAACGTGAAAATATTTACCAAGTACGCTGAGGATGGCAGAAGATATGAGGATATATATAACGGTGATGGGTTTGATCCTGATTCGTGCAGCAGCGTATATGTGTTCAACTGCCTTATAGGAAGCCAGGATGACTGTATTGCAATCAAGTCGGGACGTGACGAGGAAGGAAGAACGGTAGGAATTCCGTCAGAGGACATAAGGATAACGAACTGCCGCTTTACGAGCGGGTTCGGAGTTGCAATCGGCAGCGAGACATCGGGGGATGTAAGACGTGTGCTTGTGCAGGATTGCATCTTTGAAGATACATACAGCTTCGCAAGTGTTAAGTCTCCGAGAGGGAGAGGAAGCATGGTTGAGGATATATTTTATGAGAACTGTGTGCATGAGAATAACTCGACGGAGCATCACGACTGCAAGTGGTTTCGCGGCGCACTGTATGTGGATGAATTCTACAGTGTTGAAGATTTTGACGAGAACAGTGTGATGCCTGTGAATGAGGGTACGCCGCATATGAGAAATATACATTTTAAAAATATAGATACAAAGACTGTGGCAGGAAACGCTGTATTTATCACGGGACTTGTGGAAAGCCCGCTGGAAAATATTACATTGGAAAATATAAGGGCAAGGGGAATAGGCGGAATGAAGGCAAACAACATAGAAAGACTGGCACTCAAAGCCGTTGATATAAAGGGTTCTGAGGGCAATGACTATGTTTTTAACAATGTAAATATATTGTAAAATTCCAAAGAAAATAATGTATAACCTTTAAAAAAACTTATAAAAGGTATTGAAAAATATCAGGCTCAATGCTAAATTATAACCGTGCGAATTCGGGACACCCGGAATGTATGAGTTTTTTCATACACATAAAAGCACAAAGGAGAGCCTTATTATGAAAAAGAGTTTTGTAAAGGGTGCTGCTGTAATGATGGCAGCAATGACAATGCTTGCAGGATGCAACGGTAAGACTGATGCCGGCACGACTACTGCAGCAGGAGCAACGGATTCAGAAACTACCACAACAGCAACAGGTGACACATCTGCGGCTAAGCAGAGCTTTGACAAGCTCACACTCGAGTTCGTTCCTTCTAAGGATGCCGATGTAATCATCACAGGTACAAAGGAGCTTCCGGAACTTGTTAAGGAAGAGATGGCTAAGCTTGGCTACGATATCGGGGAAGTAGACATCACTGTTGGTACAAGCTATGATGCAACTGGTGAGGCTATGGCAGCAGGTACAATCGATGTAGGTTGGTTACCGGGTGGTACTTATGCACTTTACTCTGATGACGTTGACGTTATTCTCACAGCTACACGTAACGGACTTTCAAACGACAGCGAGAATCCGGCAGACTGGAACGGTGATGCTAACGCAACACAGAAGAACGGACCTCAGGTAACATATTATCGTTCACTTATTTACGCTACACCATCTGAGTATGGTAAGCAGCTTGCAGAGAAGGTTAACAACGGCGAGGAGCTTACATGGGATGACCTCAACAAGGCTACATGGGCTGTCCAGAAGACATCTTCATCAGCAGGTTATATCTATCCTACAATGTGGCTTATGAAGAACTATGACGGCAAGAAAATCAGTGATCTTGCTAACGTAATTCCTCTTGATTCCGGTTACGGTACAGCATTCTCCTATGCAGCAGCAGAGAGCGTTGACATCATCGTATGCTACGCAGACGGACGTAATGACTACGAGGAGAGCTGGACACTTGCTACAGATAAGCAGGATTCAACAGGTAAGCAGGGTATGGGCAGAACAGATTCTATCTGGAACGAGCTTAATGTTATCGGTGTAACAGATGGAATTTACAACGATACGGTTGCTATTTCAAAGAGAAGCCCTTACTACACAGACGAGCTTAAGGAAGCTCTTCAGCAGTGCTTCATCAATATCATAAGCACAGAGAAGGGCAAGGAGATATTTGGTGTATACAGCCATGCAGGTTATGCTGTTGCAACAGATTCAGATTACGACGGTGCACGTGAGGCACTTAAGGCAGTAGCAGATTAATACGGTTTAACTCCGGATATTTTAGAGGGGTACCCCACATAGCATTTGCGGGTACCCCTTTAATACGATTAGCAGTATACTTTGCGAGCAATTCTAAAAAAGGAACCAGAATATGATTGAATTTAAGAATGTATATAAGACTTATCCTAACGGCTTTACAGCCTTAAAAAATGTGAATTTGAATATTGAACAGGGAGAATTCGTGGCAATAATCGGACTTTCGGGAGCGGGAAAATCCACAATTCTTCGCTGTATTAACCGTATGCATGATATACAGCAGGGAACGCTTACCGTTGACGGAGTGGATGTTGAGAGCTTAAGCGGCAAGTCTCTGCGCCGTTTCCGCCGTAAGGTGGGAATGATATTCCAGAGCTTCAATCTGGTATCAAGAAGCACGGTAATCAAGAATGTACTTACCGCGGATGTACCGGACATGCCTTTCTGGAGAGTATTGTTTGGCATATTTACCAAAGAACAGAAAATGAGAGCGCTTGAGAGCCTTGATAAGGTCGGTATTCTTGACAAGGCATACACCAGATGCGACCAGCTCTCCGGTGGACAGCAGCAGAGAGTTGCGCTTGCGAGAACACTTAACCAGAATCCTTCAATTATCCTTGCCGATGAGCCTGTGGCGAGCCTTGACCCGGTTACGGCGCGTCAGGTAATGAGCGATTTTGTGAGAATCAATAAGGAATATAAGATTACAATTTTACTTAATATACATCATGTTGACTTAGCACTTAATTACTGTGACCGTGTTATAGGTGTCCGTGCGGGTGAGATAGTATTTGACGGTCCTGCATCAAGCATAACACAGGAGCAGCTTGATGAGGTATACAACGGAACAGCGGTTCCTACATCAGATAAGAGTGAGAACTAGGAGGTGCGCCGATGAGTGAAAATTATAAAGCACCAAAGGCGAAGGTTAAGCTTTTTGACCGTATATTCAAGCCTCAGGTCATCACTATAGCCAACGGACATACCACGGTGAGACCGAGAAGCCGTATGCCGCTTATACTCATAATTTTGGTTCTTGTCATTGCGTGGGCATTAAAGATGACCAATTTCAGCTTTGCCACCGTATTTTCCAGAATAAATGAGCTTTTTGTTATACTCGGTAAGATATTTCAGCCTAAGTGGAGCTTCTTCGGCAAGGTGGTTTCACCGCTTATTGATACAATAAAAATGTCGATTATGGGTACATTTATCGGATGTGCTCTTGCACTTCCGTTTGCAGTGCTTGCATCAAGCAATATAATACACAGCCGTGTTATTGTGAGCGTAATCAGATTTATCCTTGCGCTTATAAGGACAGTTCCGACACTTATCATTGCACTTGTATGTGCGCTTATCTTTTCGCTTGGCACATTTGCGGGAACGATTGCGATAGCAATCTTTACGTTCGGTGTCGTTGCAAAGATGTTATATGAGAGTATTGAGACTATCGATATGGGACCGTTTGAGGCGATGGAGGCGCTTGGCGCCAACAAGTTTCAGGCGTTTTGGTCGGCATGTATACCTCAGATTCTTCCGGTCTATTTAAGCCACAGTCTATACTGCTTTGAGATGAATGTCAGAGCTTCAGCAATTTTGGGATATGTAGGTGCGGGAGGTCTCGGAATTACAATCAACGAGCGTATAGGATGGCGTGATTACAATGGACTGGGAATGGTGCTTCTTGCACTGTTTGTTGTAGTTGTGGCTATTGAATTTTTCAGCGAGTATCTGAGAAAGAAGCTCAGCTAAGTATAGAGAGCATGGAGATTAATATGAAAAATACAACAAGTAAAAAACAAAAAGCGGAAAGTGTCTTAGAGACGGCGGAAAAGAAGCTGAGCGTTATTGAGATGTATGAGAGACAGCCGCACAAATGGCTTCTCTATCTTGGAATAGTGCTTGTGGTTGCGGTTTTAATAGGCTGGTCGGCATCCGACATCAAGTTCTCGGGGATGACTGCCACGGGAACAGAGGTAGCCAAGGGTGTATTTCACGGCGTATTTCATCCGGATACCAAGCTTTTATTCGGAACAGGTGATTCCGATGTGCCGTATCTTTTGTTCCAGACTATTGCGATAGCAGTACTCGGAACACTTTTCGGAGCCATACTTGCAATTCCGTTTGCATTTCTGGCATCGACGACAATTATGCCGAAGCCTGTAGCATATATTTTCAGGGTTTTGATTTTGCTCATAAGAACAATACCGAGCCTTGTGTGGGCACTTATGTGGATTCGTGTTACCGGTCCGGGAGCTTTCTGTGGTGTAGTTACACAGTCGGTGTGCTCGATAGGTATGATTTCCAAAATGTACATTACGGCGATAGAGGACTTGGACACTAAGATATTGGAGAGTCTTGACGCTATGGGCTGTACGCCTTTCCAGAAGATACGTTACGGTGTTCTTCCACAGCTTACGGCAAGCTTTATATCGACTACAATATACAGATTTGATATCAACCTTAAGGATGCGACGACTCTTGGTATAGTAGGAGCCGGAGGAATCGGAGCTTCGCTTATGCAGTGTCTTAACAGCAGACGTTGGGCAATGGTTGGTTCATTTATCTGGGGACTTATGGTACTTGTTCTTATAATTGAGCTTGCTTCGACTAAGATAAGAAAGAAGCTTGCACGCGGTTAAGATTGATACAAGAAAATGGCGGACAGCCGTAAAGCTGTTTGCCATTTTTTTGTAATTATGGTAAAATTATCATATAAGTATGAAGATTATGTATGATGTGATGGAGGTGCTAAAAGCATGTTGAGAATGATTTTTGCTGTTGTTTATATACTTTTGGTTGCACTTCTTGCCGCTTCCTGTGTGGAGGCGGGAAAAAAGAAGAGCAGATTGTCGCTGCCTGTGATTAAGGTTACAATGGCTGGAGCTGTTACAACATTTATTTATGCGTTATTCCTCATGGTTCCGACAAGAAATATACATTTGGCGGTATTTTTAATGGGTATGCATTACATAGCAATTGACTGGATGATCTATCATATGACCAATTATGTGATGGTGTATACCGACTCGAAGCTTATAACAAGTATGCCCAGATATATTGTAAGTGGGTTACTGGTTTTGGATTCACTCAGTATTTTGATAAACAATTTTACATATCATGTATTTACAATGGATGTTGTGTTCGGTGAAAGTACGGGGAAGTTTTATCTTGCATCGCAGGCTAAGCCGTTTATAGCTGTTCATTTTGTACTGTGCTACGGAATGATGATTCTGATATTTATAGCGCTTACATACAAGCTTGTGATTTCACCGCGGATGTACAGAAAAAAATATGGTGTGGTTATATTGTTTCTGGCAGCAGGAATAATAATCAATGCAGTGTGCTTCATTGTGAGACAACAGGTGGACTTTTCGGTATTTTTATACAGTATTTTGGGACCGCTTCTGTGCTATTTTACATTGTATCAGACACCGAGGCAGCTTGTGGCACAGACACATTCGTATGTAGTTGAAGATATAGGCGATGCGATTTTCTGTTTTGACATGGACGGAAGATGCGTATATATCAATAAGGCGGCAAAGAAGCTTCTTCCTTCCGGAAACGAACAGGATAACATGGATATGATTGAAAAGCGTTATTATGAATGGCGCGCGTCATATACCGGAGACAGGGACAGTGCGCAATGGGAGGATGATATTGATATAGCCGGAGACAAGAGGGTGTTTGCGTATGAGTACCGCAAGATGCATGATGACAGAGGAACGGGAATCGGCTGTTTCTTCAAGATAGAAGACAAGACGGAGGATGTAAGGCGTTTCAAGGAGGAACAGTATCGGGCAACGCATGATTACATGACGGGACTTTATAACAGAGAGGGATTTTTTGAGGCTGCAAGGGAATTTGTAGGAAATCATGCTGATGAGCAGATGTACATTATCGCTTCCAATATTAAGGATTTCAAGCTGGTTAACGAGCTGTTCGGAACCGATAAGGGTGATGAGGTATTGAAAAATCTGGCGGGGATTTTGGACAAGTCAGGGCACAGAGAGTGCGTTACCGGAAGAATAGCCGGTGATAAATTCGTAAAGGCTATGCTCAAAGAAGATTTTGATAAGCAGTTCCTTATTGATAAGATGGAAGCGTTGTGTTCCCTTACGGAGGACGGAACATATAAGATGCATGCGTATATCGGCGTGTATGAGGTGGGCGATGTGAATGAGCCTATTCAGACAATGTACGATAAAGCTAATATGGCGATTGACCGCATCAAGGGCGATTATCAGCAGGTTGTGAGCTTTTATGACGATAGCGACATGAAACGGCTTATGATGGAGAAGAATGTTGTGGCAGAGTTTGACAGAGCCATAGAAAACAAGGAGTTTCTTCTCTACCTGCAGCCGCAGGTGGACCATACGGGCAAGGCACTCGGAGCGGAGGCACTTGTCAGATGGCAGCATCCGCAGAGAGGACTTCTCTATCCGGATTCATTTATAGGTATACTTGAGCGTGCCGGACTTATATACAAGCTTGACAATTATATATGGGAGGCTTCGGCACAGCGCCTTAAGGTATGGAAGGAAGCCGGACTTGAACAGTATCATATTTCGGTGAATATCTCGGCGAAGGATTTCTATTATCTTGATTTATATGAAGTGTTTACGAACCTTGTAAAGAAGTATGACATAAATCCTGCAAGACTCAACCTTGAAATCACCGAGACAGTCATTATGTCTGATGTAAAGATGCACATGGAGGTTGTGGACAAGCTTCAAAAATTCGGATTTCACATAGAAATTGATGATTTCGGAAGCGGGTATTCGTCGCTCAACACACTCAAGGATATCAAGGCCGATGTGCTCAAGATAGATATGCTTTTTCTCAGGGATACCGAGAATCAGGCGAGAAGCAAGGCAATTCTCAACTCTGTCATATCGATGGCAAAGACACTCAACATGCCTGTCATAACAGAGGGGGTTGAGACAAAGAGTCAGGTAGATTTCCTTTCTGTGATGGGTTGTGAGATGTTCCAGGGATATTATTTTTCCAAGCCTGTCCCTGTAAAAGAGTTCGAGCAGAAGTATTTTAAATCGGCATAAATATCAGTCATTATAAGATAACAGTATAGCTTATTGGGTAAGAATAGATGCTGAGTCATGGATTTAATTTCGTGGCTTGGCATTTTGTTTTGTTATAATTTATTTCTTGACAAAAAGGATTCTGCTGATATAATAAAAAAGCAAATGTGAAATTGGTTTTCAAATTCGAATAAATTGAATCTGCTTAATAATTAGTGTGATTATGAAAATGAAGGGACAATGCTGGTGATTATGAAGAGACTGTGCAATGATAAAATATATATGGCTGCCGTGTTTATATTAACCTTGGCAATCAGCCTTCTCTGTGCGGGCTGTTCAAAGGGCAGCTTAAAAGGCGATGCGGAGGATGCTTCGGATAAAAAGTTAAAGATTGTTGCGACGCTTTTTCCGCAGTATGATTTTGCAAGGCAGATAGCGGGTGAATATGCGGATGTGACGCTTCTTCTCCCGCCGGGAATGGAGAGCCACTCCTACGATTTAAGACCTGCCGACATGATAGAGATAAAAGAGAGCGACATGTTCATATACACCGGAAAGTATATGGAGACTTGGGCTCAGACGATAATAGACAGTCTCGACGACAGCGTTATGGTTGTCGATGTATCGGAGGGAATCACTCTCGAGAAGGAGGAGGATTACTTCGTGGACGAGCTCGATGAGCACGACCACGACCATGACGATGCGGATGAGCATGAGCACGACGATGACGAAGAAGATAATGATGGACATAGCGGGCACTCTCATGAAGGACATTCGCACGAGTACGATCCGCATATATGGACCTCACCCGTGTACGCGATGCAGATGGTTGAGAACATAGCGGATGCGCTTATCGCCGAGGACGCTGAGCACGCGCAGGAGTACAGACAGAGAGCCGATGAGTACATTGATAAGCTGAAGGAGCTTGACGCCGCGTTCAGGCAGGTGAGCGAGGAGTCGGAGCATAAGACAATATACTTTGGCGGACGTTTTGCGATGACCTATTTTGTGAGGGAGTACGGCTTCGGGTGCGTGTCGGCATACCATGACTGCTCGGCGGAGTCAGAGCCATCGATAAGCAGTGTAATGAAGATGATTGATGAGATTAAAGAGAGTGGGGCAAAGGCGGTGTTTTACGAGGAACTTGTCGACCCTAAGGTTGCAAGGACGATTGCAGAGGAGACAGGGGTTAAGCTTCTGCTTCTCCACTCGGCTCACAATGTAAGCCGCGAAGAGTATCAAAACGGCGTGACATATCTTGATTTAATGTGGCAGAATGTGAAAAATCTTAAGGAGGGACTTAACTGATGGCACAGCTTAGGTGTGAGAATATAAGTGTCGGATATGAAGACGGAATAGTTGTCTCTGATGTGAGCTTTGAACTCAACAGAGGTGATTATGTCTGCATAGTCGGCGAAAACGGAGCGGGAAAGAGCAGCCTTTTAAAGGGAATATTGGGGCTTGCCAAAATACAGAGCGGCAGAATCGAATACGGTGACGGAATTGGCAGGGCCGATGTCGGCTATCTTCCGCAGCAGAAGGATTACCAGAAGAATTTTCCTGCCACTGTGAAGGAAGTTGTGATGTCGGGGTTTTTAAATAAGATGGGTTTAAGACCATATTATAACAAAGCCGAGAAGAAAAAAGCGTTGGAAATACTTGAAGATTTCGGAATGGCTGACTATGTTAAGGCATCATTCGGAAGCCTTTCGGGAGGACAGAAGCAGAGGGTACTTCTTGCAAGAGCGTTATGCGCAACGGATAAGCTTCTTCTTCTCGATGAACCGACAACAGGACTTGATCCTGTTGCGACGGAGGAGCTCTATGAACTTTTAAAGAGACTTAATCGCGAGAAAAAGACAACAATTCTCATGGTTTCGCATGACCTTAACAAGGCAGTTTCGGACGCCGGGCTTATTCTTCATGTCAATAAGCGTTCGGGCTGCGGATACTTCGGACCTGCTGACAAATATCTTGAAAGTGATGCGGCAAGACATTTCCTGGGGCTTGATTACAGTAATGGTGAGGCTGACACGGAAAATAACATTGTGGAACAGAATATGAAGAACCTCGACGATAAGGTGAAGAAAGGGGAACGCTATGTTTGATACATTGAAGCTTTTATTTTCGTATGATTTCATCGTGCGCGCCATGGTTGCGGGCGGTCTTGTGGCATTGTGCTGTGCTCTTCTTGGTGTAAGCCTTGTGTTGAAGCGCTTTTCGATGATTGGTGACGGTCTTTCGCATGTCGGCTTCGGCGCACTGTCTGTTGCAGCGGTTATGAATGTGGCTCCGCTTGCCATAGCGGTTCCTGTTGTTATTATTGCAGCATTTTTTATACTGAAGCTTGGTAAGGACAGCAAAGTTCAGTCAGATTCCGCTATCGCCCTTGTATCATCGGTTGCCATTGCGATAGGTGTTACTGTTACATCCTTAAGCGGAGGACTCAATACGGACGTCTACAGCTATATGTTCGGAAGCATTCTCGCGATGAGTAAGACGGATGTGTATATAAGTGCAGTACTTTCGATTGTTGTGCTTGTACTTTTCTTCGTATTTTATCACAAGATATTTGCGATCACTTTTGACAGCGATTTTGCCAAGGCGACGGGAGTTAAGGCGGAGTTTTACAATATGCTCATTGCCGTGCTGACGGCACTCACGATAGTTGTGGGAATGAGGATAATGGGAACGATGCTTATTTCAAGCCTCATAATATTCCCGACGCTCTCGGCGGGTGCTGTGGTTAAGGGATTTAGAAAAGTGGTTATAATATCCGGCATTGTATCGGTTGTGTGTTTTTTTGCGGGCTTGTACAGCTCTTACAGCTTCAATCTGCCTGTGGGTGCGAGCATAGTGCTTGCAAATTTCGTGGTTTTTAGTATACTTATGCTTGTGGGGAAATTAAAGCGTAAGTAAAAGGAGAGGGCTATGAATATTTCAGAGGCAGCAGAAAAGTATAATCCTGAGAAGTACGCGAGGGCGTGCTGTGATACCATGATGAGAAAGTTCGAGGCGGCGAAGCTTCCACCGGAGGGCAGGTTCCACTATCATCAGGGGGTTTTTTTGAGTGGAATGTATCGGGCGTATGTTTTGACGGGCGATGAGAAATACTATGATTATATCAAGGCGTGGGTTGATTCCACGATAGATGAGAAAGGCAGCATCAAGCTCTACGACAAGGGACAGATGGACGACATAGAGCCGGGAGTGCTTCTTTTTCCGATATATGAGAGAACAGGTGATATAAGATATAAGAGAGCGCTTGACACACTCATTTCCGACATGGAGAGTTATCCGCACAATGAGGACGGCGGCTACTGGCACAAGGCATGGTGCGAGGGAGAGATGTGGCTCGACGGACTGTACATGGGAGGGCCGATTACGGCTCACTACGGCAGCGCGTTCGAAAAACCGGAATGGTTTGACATGGTGGCAAAGCAGATTAAGCTTATGAAGCAGCACACCGAGGACAAAAAGACTGGGCTTTGGAAACACGCATGGGATATTAATAAGAAGGCTGTGTGGGCTGATACCGTGACGGGACAGTCACCTGAGTTTTGGGGCAGAAGCCTAGGCTGGGTTCCTATGGCGATACTTGATGACCTCAGATATATCCCTGAGTATCACAAGGATTACGACGAGCTTGTGAGCATTATGAAGGAGCTTCTCATAAACATCTGCCGTTACCAGTCCGAGGAGGGACGCTGGTATCAGGTTGTCGACAAGGGCGGCGAGAAGGGAAACTGGCTTGAAAATTCGTGCAGCTGTCTTTTTGTGGCGGCTATATGCCGTGCGGTGAAGAAGGGCTTCCTGCCTGAGAGCTACCTCGATGTTGCGGCAAAGGGCTATGCGGCAGTCAATGACTCGCTCACATGGCGCGGTGATGACCTTATAATAGGAAATATATGTATCGGTACAGGGGTCGGTAACTATGATTTCTACTGTGCACGTCCGACCTGCGAGAATGATCTTCACGGCAGCGGAGCTTATCTGCTCATGTGCGCGGCTGTGATGGACGTCATGAGACGATAATAAGTGATAATAAGTATGTGAGGAGGTTGCGTCACGGATCGTATCTATGTTGCAATCGATTTAAAATCCTTTTATGCATCGGTGGAGTGCCGGGAGAGAAAACTTGATCCGCTGACGACACACCTTGTTGTAGCCGATGCGAGCAGGACGGAAAAGACAATATGCCTTGCCGTCTCCCCATCCCTGAAGGCTTACGGGATACCGGGGAGGGCAAGGCTTTTTGAGGTTGTGCAGAAGATGCGTGAGGTGAACAGAGAGCGCGCGGCAAAGCTCGGACGCGGAGAGACGTTTACGGGAGAGTCCGTGTTTGCACCAGAGCTTGAGGCGAATCCGCACCTTAAAGCCGGATATATCGCGGCACCGCCGAGAAT
>UQZF01000020.1 GCA_900545455.1 uncultured Eubacteriales bacterium | reverse complement strand
CGAACATATAGATGTTCGCGTTGCCAAGCTCGAGCATCTTGTCAAAGTCCTTCACGTTCTCCTCGAGATTCGACCTCATGTGTCCGCCGTTGCCCCAGTGGTCGAACCAGCCAACCCAGAATTCCGCGCACATGAGCGGACGTTCGTCCGTGTAATCCTTGAGCACATCGAACCTCTCCTCTGTCTTAGAGCCGAAGTTGCCCGTCGGAAGCACGCCCTCTATACAGCCCGCGTTCATGCTCTCGCGGTACGGCCCGTCAGATGTTATAAAAGGCACCGTTATTCCATGTCCGGTCATGATGTCCTTCATCGCTTTAAGGTATGACGCATCCGTGGCAAAATAGCCGTACTCGTTCTCAATCTGCATCATGATAACCGGACCGCCGTTGTCTATGAGAAGCGGTACAAGTTTCGGCAGAAGCACGTTGTAGTACTCTTTTATATGCTTCATGTACGGCTCATAATTAACCCTGAGCCGCATCCCATCCTCAGCAAGCAGCCACGCCGGAAGTCCTCCAAACTCCCATTCAGCACAAATATACGGGGACGGTCTCAAAATAACATAAAGCCCAAGTTTTTGTGCAAGTTTCACAAAGCCCACAACATCTTTCATCCCGTCGAACTCAAAGCAGTCTTTCTTCGGCTCATGCACGTTCCACGGTATGTATGTCTCGACCGTATTGCACCCCATCGCGAGGAGCTTCTCGAGCCTGTCCTGCCAGTACTCGGGCACCGTCCTGAAATAGTGAAACGAGCCCGAAATCACCTTGAAGGGCTCTCCGTCAAGATAAAATGTATCTCTAATCTCAAATCTGCTCATATTTTCCTCCACACACAATTTTTTATATTCTAACATATTTTATTGCCTTACTCAATTAAAACCTGACTTTGCCGTGCATTATATACAAAAACATTTTGATATTTATATAAATTTTATATTTTTTGCATGAAAGCGTTTACATTCTCGCAAAAAATTAGTATAATTATTTTGTTTTTGGCGAAAGAGCTTTATATCGGTTTTACATAATTATTTAATAAAGGAGACTGGACATGAAGAGCTATATCTGTTTTCCGGACGGCAAATTCAAAGTTCTCACAATGAGCTACGACGATGGCAAGTTGGAGGACAGACGCCTGATAGAAATTTTCAACAAGCATGGCATCAAGGGCACATTCCACATCAACTCGGGGATGTTTGCACAGGAAATACGAATCAAGCCCGATGAGTTTTCGGCTCTGTACAAGGGCCACGAGATAGCCTGCCACACTCTCACCCATCCGACCATCACGAGATGTCCGCTGTCAGAGGTTATAAAGGAAATCGGTGACGACAGAGCCAACCTCGAAAAAATAGTCCACCACCCCGTTCAAGGTCTCTCATACCCGAACGGTTCATATTCCAAGGAGATTGAGGCGCTTCTCCCGGGACTCGGAATCAAGTACTCGAGAATCGTCGGTGACTCCTACGGCTTCGAGCTTCCCGACAATCTCTACGAGTGGAAAGCTACCTGCCACCACAACCACAGACTGCTTGAACTCGGCGAACAGTTCGTCTCCCTCACGAAAAAGCAGTATCTCTACATGATGTATGTCTGGGGACACAGCTACGAGTTCGGGCGCGACAACAACTGGGATGTCATGGAGTGTTTCTGCGAGCTGGTCGGAAAACGCAACGACATCTGGTACGCATCGAACATCGATTATGTCAACTACATGGAGGCGGCTAAGCGTCTCGTGTACGCCTACGATTCAAGCTTCGTGTACAACCCGAGTGCCATGTCCGTGTGGATCTGCGTGAATAACGACAACTACATCGAGGTTCCGGGCGGAACACAGGTTGATTTAAGTATGTATATGTAAACAAAAACCTAAAGCCTGCGCAGTCAAGCGTATGCTTTAGGTTTTATTTTTTGCCTATCTGTCGTTCTTATCGTATACGGTAAATTTCCAATCAGAAAAGGTCTCAACGTAATTCTGTTCTTTTATAAACTCCTCTATTGCCCTGTTTTTGGCGGTGTCATCCGAGAACTCACTGTTGCTCACTATAATCAAAGGCATATTTTTGTGCAGGTCGCGCGAAATATCCTCCGCAGTCACATAGTCCGTCTCTATCCAGCCGCCGCACGAATCGACGCCCGGCTTGATTTTGGCGAGATAATTGACTACAGGTATGCTTCCCACCGCTACGGCACTCTCATATCCACCATCGGCAATAAAGCTGAGAAGTTCTTCAAGTGCTTCACTCTCCGTCCTGTCAGACCTTATATATTTCAGTTGTGCTATCGCCGTGTTCGTCGACATATTGGCATTGTCTTTCACGGACGCGCTTCTGTAGAATGCCTGTGTAACCGAAATTGCAAGCATACATACCGCAAACGCCGCCGCAATATATGTGCTCATATTCTTCCAAGGCTTACCGCCTCCGAACAGCCTGTCCCTCGCAAGCATGAAAATCATCGGCATCACGAAGAAGCTTTCGTTGCATATATGCGTGATTCCCACATTTGAGCCTATCGGCATACAGCAGGTCATGACGACGGACGCAATGACAAGCCTTTTGTAATTATATGAATATGTCTTGTCAAAAGCAATCGCAACGGCACAGACATACATTAGAGCTGTCATGACCGCCGCCGTCTCAAAAAATCTCCACGTCAGCCTATATATAGAAGGAACAACCTCCATACCGCACGCATTTAAGACTCCTCCCACGACGTACACGCACGCGAGCACTGCAAGCACTCTTCCAACCGCCACGCTAAACCTCTCGAACGGCTTTATCCTGAACAGAAGCACCGTGCCCACCGCAAGCACAAGCCACACAAAGCCGTGCATCACTCCCTTGATGTTGATTAATATCATGTTTCCCATTGTGTGTCCGTCGGCGGAATTTCCCGCATAAAGGAACATATCACCGAGCATTGTCAAATATTTATCAACACCGCACGACGAGGCAATCACCGCCGCGCATAGTGCCAGACCGATAATTCCACCCGCAAGGCATGAAAAGAGCTGCCTAGCAAAGAGCTTCTTATCCTTCCTTATATAAAAGTCATAAAACAGCACCACATACATCACTATCTGGATTGCTGCCGAAATCTTTCATTTACTCCCACCACGAAAAAATAAAGCGATGTGAGCGAGAACACTGCCACGGTCGTGTTGTACATGAAGAAATTGAGGTTAGTCTTGGCAAATATCACCGCAGCCGCGAGCGCAGGCAGTATGAGTTCATTGTCGTAATATTTTCTATACAATCTCTCGCTCATAAAGCAGAGATAATATACGCACAATGCCCACAACACCTCAAACGCCAGATATTCGGGCATGGAAAAGAACCTGAAAACCCTGAGAAAAAGATTGCCACAGATGTCGGTGAACAACAGCGGAAGATATACGGTGTTGCAGTCCGTAAAGACAAATTCGTACTGATTTAAGATAAATCCTATATCACTCGAATCATAGCCTATAACCAATTCCGATAATGGGAATAAAATTATCAGGCTCCAGCATACTATTCTGAGCATTCGCTTTTTTGTCATTTGTTTTCTCCACATGTCACATAGTCATTTATATGATTATAGTCTTTTTAATGACCATAGTCAAGTTTAACAACTAATCTTATCCTAAATTCAGCGATTAAACTTCAGTAAAAGTAGATGCGTGAATTTTGTCGTTGAATGGAGTAAAAATGATTATTTACACACCTTTTTGGGAAACCTTGAGTAAATCAGGTGAAACAACCTACTCTTTGATAAACAGGCACCATATCTCAAGTGCCACCATAGATAAACTCAGAAAAAACAAGCCAATCACCACAACCACGCTCAATGATTTGTGCCGAATACTCGACTGCAACGTAGAGGGCATCGCAACCTATGTGCCTTCCAACGATGACCAGACACTATGACACAAAAAGGCAGGGACTACATCCTAACGAATGTAATCCCTGCTTTTTTAGGTTATATGATATGCGTCTTATTTTATATGTTCATATCAAAATGCTGTCCGACCTTCTTCTCATCCTCGGTCATGACATTGTCGCTGAGCGACTCATAGTAGTAATTGTTAATCTTCTTTAAGAGCTCCTCAACCGAGGATGCGGTGACCGTCACGGTGTCGCTCTTTTTGCTGTCCTCGGCTCGTTTATCCTTCAGCTTCTCAGCCTGCTCTTGCTTATCCTTCTTAGCGGCAGCCTTCTTCTCCTCCGCTTTCTTCTCGGCATTCTTGGCAATACGCTCCTTCTGAGCCGCTAAAGACTTATCGATAACCGCAAAATAGGAAGCCGTTCCGTTGTCGTTAATCTTGATTCCGTAGGATGTCACGCCGCTGTTCTCTGAGAGCCCTGACTTAATCTGATTGAGATTAGCCGCTGCGTTGGAGATAAGGCTCTCATACTGTGAACGGTACTTCTCATCCTCCGCCATTCTCTCAATCTTCTCCTCGTCTATTAGAACAACCGTCTTGGATGAGCTTGCATAAGAAGCCGCGTTAGCCTCAGCCTGCTCCTTCATGTCCTTGCTTACAAGCACGAACTCTATGTTGCCGAACTTCGACTTCAACTGCTCATAGTACTTGGCAGCCTTTTCGGAAAGCTGTGGCTTGCCGACTGTTCTTCCCGTAACCTTTCCGGTCTTATCTGTTTTCTCTGTCTTGTCCGTCTTAGCTGTCTGCTCAGCCGCGATGGACGAGCCATAATTAACTGCACCTGTGTTCATGATTTATCTCCGCCCTTTCCCTATGAATGGATTGCATAGCTATAACCATATTACAAAAAATACGGACGTTGAATAATTTTATTATATTACCGCGAGGCACGCTCTCGCTACATTGCAACACATAACGGCGCATAAGCAACTAAAATACAGTTGCTAAACGCCGATGGTTGCAAAGTACCTCGCTTGCAATATAGTAAAATTATTCAACTGTTTCGTCAGCAACATGGAGTTATGCAATTTTTCTTTTATTTTCTTATATAAATTATATCGGCATGAATGTGAAAAATATAGAGGGGGACATGGAATAATGCAAACATATTTACTGAATTTGATATGTCTAGTTTATTGTGTTCATGCGCGGCATGACTTTTGGGAGATGCTTAGATGTTCTTAAAACTCTGCTTGAAACATAGCCGGAGCCGACATGGAGGTCGGCTCAGATGCCATAGCACATGGATGTGCGTTTGGCATCGGCGACGAGTATATAGACTATATTTTTCAGAGTTTTTAGAACTTCTTAGCATCGTACAACGGAATTGACGCGCATGAACACAACAAACTATACACTAACAGCAAATATGTCTGCACGCACTCCTTTACATAAGAAAAAAAGCCGGAGCGCACCCGCCCCGGCTTTAAAATTCATATTATGCTTGTCGCAAGCACCCTATTACTGTGGCTGCTTTCCGATGTATGCAAGGATACCGCCATCAACATAGAGGATGTGTCCGTTAACTGCATCTGATGCGTCAGAAGCAAGGAATACAGCAGGACCTGCAAGCTCCTCCGGCTTGAGCCATCTCTCAGCAGGAGTCTTTGCAATGATGAAGGAATCGAATGGATGTCTTGAACCATCAGCCTGTCTCTCACGAAGAGGAGCTGTCTGAGGTGTCTCAATGTAACCAGGTCCGATACCGTTACACTGAATGTTGTACTTGCCGTACTCAGAACAGATGTTCTTAGTAAGCATCTTGAGACCACCCTTAGCTGCTGCATAAGCAGATACAGTCTCACGACCAAGCTCTGACATCATGGAACAGATGTTTATAATCTTACCATGTCCCTTCTTGATCATAGAAGGAATAACTGCCTTAGATACGATGAACGGAGCGTTGAGGTCAACGTCGATAACCTGTCTGAACTCTGCTGCTGTCATATCGCACATAGGGATTCTCTTGATGATACCTGCGTTGTTAACAAGGATGTCGATTACGCCGACTTCCTTCTCAATCTGAGCAACGAGTGCATTAACCTGCTCCTCGTTGGTAACGTCACATACATAGCCGTGAGCCTCGATACCGAGCTCCTTGTATGCTGCAAGTCCCTTATCTACTAACTCCTGCTTAATATCGTTGAAGCAGATTGTTGCGCCTGCCTTAGCGTATGCGGAAGCGATTGCAAAACCGATACCGTAAGAAGCACCTGTAACTAAAGCTACTTTGCCTTCAAGTGAAAAATTAACTGACATTTTTCATTCTCCTTTTTATGTATTATTATATATTCGGCACAAAGTGCCATGAAAATCCTTATTATCTAAGGTCTTTCATATCTACGTCATCCATATCGTCGAAATCCTGATTCTCACCTACCATGCCCCAGATAAATGTGTAAGCATGTGTTGCGGATGCTGAGTGGATTGACCAGCTTGGGGAGATAACTGCCTCCTCATTTCTCATAACGATATGTCTTGTCTCTGTCGGCTCACCCATATAGTGGAAAACGACATCATTCTCAGGAACCTCAAAATAGAGATAAACCTCCATTCTTCTGTCATGTGTGTGACATGGCATTGTGTTCCATACACTGCCCGGCTCAAGTGCAGTCATACCCATCTCGAGCTGACAGCTCTCAACCTGTCCCGGAAGAATGTACTTACGGATTGTTCTGTGGTTGGCATTCTCAAGACAGCCGAGCTCCTTCTTGTTCTCAGGAAGAATATCTCTCTCAGGATTGATAAACTTCGTAGGGTATGTCTTATGTGCAGGTGCACTGTTGAAGTAGAACTTAGCAGGGTTGGAAGCGTCAACGCTCTCAAATACTATGTCCTTGGTGCCCATGCCGATATAGATTCCGTCCTTGTAATCGAAATCATACTTAACACCGTCCAAGGTAATTGAACCCTTTCCGCCGATGTTGATAACGCCCATCTCTCTTCTCTCAAGGAAATAAGCTGCTCTGAGCTCGTCCCCTGCCGCAAGCTTGAGTGCCTTATCGATAGGTGTAGCGGAACCCACGATAATTCTGTCAATCTGGCTGTAGATTGTCTTAATCTCGCCAGGTACGAATACGTCCTGAATTAAGAAATCATGTCTTAATCTGTCTGTATCGTAATTCTTTACATCATTAGGATTAGCTCCCGGTCTGACTTCCATTATAATCTCTCCTTTTCTGTAGAAAATTCACTGATAATTATTGTAGCACATTTAAAGAATACAATCAATTAATGATAATTAATTCACAAAGTGCTCATTTTTATGAGACAACTGCACCAAGTGTCTCCCCTATCGGGTCTCTGATAATAAGATCCGCCATATTGTCATTGGCAGTTTGTGATTTATTTATCAGCACTATATGCTTTCCTGTAAAGTATCTTATAAGCCCCGCTGCCGGATATACCGTGAGAGACGTTCCTCCTATTATCAGCAAATCTGCTTTTCTTATATGTGAGATTGCGCCGCTCACGACATCGTCGTCAAGCCCCTCCTCATAGAGAACGACCTTCGGCTTGATTATGCCGTTGCAAGCCCCGCCTGTCGCGTCCTTCACGGTACATCTCGGTATTCCCGTGCTCTGCGTTATAGCCTCAAGCGGATATTCCCTGCCGCATCTCGTACAGTAATTCTGCATTATCGTTCCGTGCAGCTCATATACCGCCCTGCTTCCCGCAGCCTGATGCAGCCCGTCGATGTTCTGGGTGATAACCGCCTTCAACTTACCGAGCCTCTCGAGCTCGGCAAGCGCATAGTGAGCCTTGTTGGGCTTTGCATCCTTATAAATCATTTTATCGCGGTAAAACTCATAAAATTCCTCAGTCTTCCTCAAAAAGAAGCTGCGGCTTAATATCGTCTCGGGCGGATATTTGTACTTCTGATTGTAAAGCCCGTCCGTGCTCCTAAAGTCAGGAATATTGCTCTCCGTCGACACACCTGCTCCTCCGAAAAATACAATATAACTGCTCTCGTCAATCCATTTTTTCAAAGTCTGCTGCGCATCCGTCATCGCAATCCCTCCTGTTTATTTTACATTAAAATCAACCGTTGTCGTCTTTCCAAGTGCCTTGATTGTAAGCTTTCCCGACCCCGTCTTTCCTATTGTCTTTACATAAGTTCCCGTTGCTCCTCCGATAAATGCTACAACCTCAGGTCCGATAAGCTCAACCTCGCCCTCCGTCTCGAACTGAACAGGTGCATTGCAGTAGTATAATCTGTTGCCATTCTCGTCAACCGCCTCAATTCTCACGGTTGCCACATCGTAGGTTGCATCCTCTGAAAGGCTTGTCTTGTCAACCCTCACAACGAACTGAGCCTTGGTCATAGGCTGCTTTCTCACGGATGCAATAACCTCGCCGTCCTTCACAGCCTCAAAGCGATAGGTCGTGGCAAGGTCGCCCCAATTGCCGACGTAGGTGTTGTACATGCGGTTGATGTCGTCAAGGCTTAATCCTGCCGTTTTCATGATGAAGTTTCTCTTAAACTTCATCACAGGTGTGAGATTGTCCGTTCCACCGTGCTCAGCCATGGAGAACATGAGCTCCTTTAAAGCCTCGCCCGCCTCATGTGGCAAGCCCTCGTTCGTCTCCAAAAGGTTTCCGACACGGTCATTTATAAGTATCGGAGGATAAGGCATATTGGTAAAAGGAGAATCCTCGTGTGTGTACTCCTTTATCATCTGGTCGTTCTTGTACAGACGAACGCTGTCAGCGTTGGTGAACACATAGAAATCGCCGACCGTACACTCAGGATGATCTCCGATTTCAACCGATGAGGTAACATAGAGAACGTCATTTTTATTGCCCTGGCTCGCATATACATAGGCGGCAGCCTTAGGGTTGCGGAACATATCCATAACACCGTGGTAGCATATTCTGTCACCGCTTCCGAAATCCCTGTGCGTGTTGTAGTCGTTCATGCACCAGCCAAAGCAGCCGGCAATATCGTCCTCGCCGAGCATATCATTGATAACTCTCGCATGTCTTACGGCATGTGAAAGTCTGTGTTCCTCATCGTCAAACGACTTGGTCGGATACATGTGACCGCCGTACTCCGAAATGAGATAAGGCTTCTCAGGATTGGATGTCACATCTGACTTAGGCACAACACCCGGATTGTTTCCTACATGCGAAAAGTCATTGTATGTATACACATCCTCAAGCAGGTGGCTCTTCTTAAAGCAGCGCACACCTCCCGTCGCTCTTGAACGGTCAAGTGAATGTGCAATCTTGTTAGTTCTCTCATAAAACTCATCATCATCACCGGATTCGTTGATTCTGACACCCCAGATTATGATTGATGGGTGGTTGCGGTACTGGCGAACCATCTCAGCAACGCTCTCACAGGCAATGCTCTTCCATGTCTCGTCGCCCACATACTGCCAGCCCGGCATCTCGGTAAAAACGAGAAGTCCGAGTTCATCGCACTTGTCTATAAAATGCTGTGACTGCGTATAATGTGAGGTTCTCACTGCATTTACACAAAGTTCATTCTTTAATATAAGCGCATCATTCTCCTGAACCGACTTAGGCATCGCATAACCCACATACGGGTAGCTCTGATGTCTGTTAAGTCCTACAAGACGAAGCTTTTTACCGTTAAGATAAAAGCCATCCTTCTTAAAGACTGCCGTTCTGAAGCCGAATCTTGTACTCTTCCCGTCAATTACCTTTCCATCCTTTAAAAGCCTGATTGTAAGCGTGTAGAGAACAGGCGTGTCAACAGACCAGAGCTTAATATTCTCAAGCTTTCTGTTTAGGTGCATAACGGCTTTTTTTACAGGTGCCTCAAGCGAAAACACTTCATTGCCATCTGCGTCATAAAGATAAGCCTGTGCGCTGTACCGTGCCTCGTTTATCTCATTTTTAAAATTAAATGTAATCTCCGACTTTAAAACTGCAGGTTCAACCTCAGTCACCACATATACATCCTCGACATAGTCCACCGGCTTAATGTCAAGGTACACCTCGCGGTATATTCCACCGTAAGTCATGTAATCAATAACCTTGCCAAACGGAGGAATATTCAGGTTCTCTCTGCTGTCACATACTACAGCCAGCACATTGTCCCTGTCCTTTACGATATAAGGCGTAATATCGACAGTGAATGCCGTATAGCCGCCGTAATGTGTCTCACAGAGCACACCGTTGACATAGACCTCCGCCTTATGTCCGACCGCCTCAAATGTCAAAAGAGCTTTCTTGCCCGTCATATCCTCATCGATGATGAAACGCTTGCGGTAAATCGCAATCTTCTGATATATCCCCTCGTCAAAATAATTATAAGGTGTCTCGACTACGGTGTGCGGAAGGCGTACATCCTCAAACCCGCCGTCGTTAAAGCCCGGCTGTTCCATCTCCTCCTTATAATCAACACAGAATTTCCAATCATTGTTAAAATTAATGCGTGACATGTCAACCTCCTATTATGGTCTTTATAAGCTCAGGTCTTTCCACAGGTGTCTGCGAATAGCTGTATGACTGCTCCAATTCGCTTAACGCCGCTTCAAGCTTCGCATTGTCATTTGCATAGAGCGTTGCAATCTTTTCACCCTTCTTTACACTGTCTCCGACCTTCTTGTTGATAAGAATTCCGACCGATAAATCTATTTCGCTTTCCTTGGTTTCCCTGCCTCCGCCAAGCTTCATGGCACTTATACCTACTCTGTCGGACTCAATATGTGAAACATAACCGTCCACAGGTGATGTCACCTCTCTGACGATTGATGCCTGAGGGAGCAGATTGGTGTTGAATACAGGGGCACTGTCGCCGCCCTGAGCTTCCACAAACTCGGCAAATTTCTTAAGTGCCGAGCCATCGTCAAGCTTCTCAATCAAAAGCCTTCTTGCCTCTTCAGTGCTGCCCGCCTTTCCCGTCCCTATCGCCATGAGGGAGCCTATTGTAAGACACAGCTCAAGCAGATCGGCTGGACCGTGTCCATTAAGAGTATCAATGGCCTCCTTAACCTCGATTGCATTGCCGACAGCATAGCCTAAAGGCTCGTCCATATCCGATATGACTGCCAGCGTCTTTCTGCCTACATTATTGCCAATCTTAACCATCTCCTCCGCAAGCTTTATTGAATCCTCCTCGGTCTTCATAAACGCTCCGCTGCCCGTCTTAACATCAAGCACGATAACATCCGCACCGGCCGCAAGCTTCTTGCTCATTATACTGCTGGCAATAAGCGGAATGCTGTCAACCGTTCCGGTCACGTCACGAAGCGCATAGAGCTTTTTGTCGGCAGGTGCCATATTCTTAGTCTGGCCGGCAATCGCTATTCCTATCGTGTTGACATTGTTTATAAACTGCTCCTCGGATATACCTGTGGTAAATCCCGGAAAGCTCTCAAGCTTATCAATCGTTCCTCCCGTATGTCCAAGACCTCTTCCGGACATCTTTGCAACCGGAATACCGATTGATGCCGCAAGCGGTGTGAGTACAAGCGATGTCTTGTCTCCGACACCTCCCGTGCTGTGCTTATCAGCCTTCATGCCCTTAATTGCAGACAAATCAAGCATATCACCGCTGTGTGCCATCTCCATCGTAAGTACTGCCGTCTCATGCTCTGTCATTCCCTGAAAATATATTGCCATGAGGAGCGCGGATGCCTGATAATCGGGAATGCTTCCGTCAGTATATCCCTTGACAAAAAAAGCAATCTCATCATCGCTCAGTGCTTCTCCGTTCCTCTTTTTAACAATAATATCGTACATTCTCATAACATTTTCCTCTTAACTTATTTTGTAATTTCCGATAAAAAGCTTCTTCCTATAACAATCGGTTCTGCCCCAAGATAATCTGCTATCGTCTGACCTATATCGGCAAACGACTTTCTGATGTGCAGACTTGCCGGCTTAACATTCCTGCCATACACAAGCACCGGGATATACTCTCTTGTATGGTCGGTTCCCGGTGTGGTCGGGTCGCAGCCATGGTCCGAATTGATGATGAGAATATCCTCATCCTTCATCTGTGCAATAATCTCAGGGAGTCTTGCATCAAAATCCTCAAGCCCCCTGCCATACCCTGCAGGGTCATTCCTGTGTCCCCACTTAGAGTCAAACTCTACAAGATTGGTAAATATAAGCCCATGGTTATTTTCCTTCATGTAACCGATAGTTCTGTCAACACCGTCCATATTGTCTTTAGTATGAACAGCTTCAGTTATGCCGACACCGGCGAATATATCTTCAATCTTGCCGACACCGATTACATCCTGTCCTGCTTCCTTGATATGGACAAGCAGATTGTTCTCAGGAGGAAGAATGGCATAATCTCTTCTGTCAGGTGTTCTCTCATAATTTCCTTCTGTTCCCTTAAAAGGTCTTGCGATGACTCTTGATACATTGTGCTCACCGTGAAGCATCTCTCTTGCAATGTGGCAGAGCTCATACAGCCTCTCAAGCGGTATAACATCAACGTTGGCTGCAATCTGGAACACGCTGTCCGCTGAGGTGTATACGATAGGCTTGCCTGTTGCAGCATGCTCAGCACCCAGCTGCTTAATTATCTCAGTTCCTGATGCCGTGCAGTTGCCGAGAACTCCCGGTACGCCTGTGCGTCTTATGAATTCGTCTATAACCTCCTTAGGGAAGCCGTCAGGGTACGTCGGGAATGCAACCTTAGTCTCAATTCCGACCATCTCCCAATGACCCACTGTTGTGTCCTTTCCATCCGAGAGCTCGGCGCACTTGCCGTAGGCTGCCGTAGGGACATCCGTTGTGTCAAGTGACTTCATGCCCTCGATATTTCCAAGTCCCATCTTAATCATGTTGGGAATCTTAAGTCCGTTATTATACTCCCACACATGAGCAAGTGTATGTGTTCCGACATCACCGAATCTTGCAGCATCAGGCTGCTCTCCCATTCCGACGCTGTCCAATATTATCCATATTACTCTCTTCATTTAATCATATCCTTTCATTGTTGAACTTCACAGTGCGATATTCCGAAAATCACGTCTTTTATTGTGCTGCACTGCTCATTACTATGCATATTATAGCTTATTTTTTATTTTTATTCAATCTTTTAATATTTGCATATTACTTTATTAAGTGTTATCATAGTTGACAAAATACTGTGTGCCGATAAAAATCCGTTCATCGGCGGAAAAGAGGAAAAATGGGTTTTGAATACATTAAAGAACTGCCTTCGCCACAGGTAGTAAAGGAACTTCTTCCTGTAAGTGATGAGCTTGCGGCTGTTAAGCTTATGCGTGATGCTGAGATAGCAGATATAATAACAGGTAAATCGTCAAAATTTCTTGCGATTGTAGGTCCGTGCTCGGCAGACCACGAAGACCCGGTATGTGATTACACCTGCCGTCTTGCCAAGGTTCAGGAAAAGATAAAGGACAAGGTCTTAATCATTCCGAGAGTCTATACCAACAAGCCGAGAACGACCGGAGAAGGCTATAAGGGAATGCTTCATCAGCCTGACCCTGAGAAGAAGCCTGACATGCTTGCAGGTATCATGGCAATCAGAAAGATGCATATCCGCGTCATGAACGAGACTCATCTTACTCCTGCCGACGAGATGCTCTATCCTGAAAACTATGAATTTTTATCGGATATATTATCATATGTGGCTGTCGGAGCACGTTCCGTTGAAGACCAGCAGCACAGGCTCACAGTCAGCGGAATGGATGTCCCTGCCGGAATGAAGAACCCTACCAGCGGAGATTACACTGTTATGCTCAATTCAGTTGTGGCAGCACAGCACGCCCATTCCTTCATATACAGAGGCTGGGAGGTTAAGACGGATGGCAACCCGCTCACCCACACGATACTCAGAGGTGCAACCAACAAGCATGGTCAGAACATTCCTAACTACCACTATGAAGACCTTGTTCGTCTGTATGAGATGTACAGCCAGAAGAACCTTAAGAACATGGCAGCCATCGTAGATTCCAACCACAGCAATTCCAACAAGCAGTATGCTGAACAGATTAGAATTGTAAAGGAAGTTCTCGAGAGCAGGAAGCATTCCATAGATGTCCACAACCTTGTCAAGGGCGTTATGATAGAAAGCTATATCGAACCGGGCAATCAGAAGATAGACGAACATATCTACGGAAAATCAATCACAGACCCATGCCTCGGCTGGGATGAGACAGAAAAGCTCCTCTACTATATTGCGGAGAACTGCTAATTTATGTAATATAAAATGCTGAGAGTATCTGATAACCTCTGTATACTCTCAGCATTTATTTATTCTGCATCATTTAATATTTTCATCAGCTTGATTCTTTCTTCAACCGGCTTTGCTACCCTGTTTCCAAGCTTATCAAAGTACATAATCTTTTCAGGGAATACTCTCACATTGATTGTCTCAGGAGTCTTATCCCACTGGTTGTCTGCCTTGACATGCATATTTCCAACAGCAGTCCTGACCTTATAGAGAATGTCACTGCCCATAGGCTCCGACAGGATAACCTGTGCCTTAAGCGTAATCATTTCTTCCGAACATTCTCTTGTATGTAAATCCTCAGGACGTATTGCAATATATCCGAATGGCATCTCTATAATATTGGCAGGAGGATTACCGATAAAGCCGGCAACAAATATGTGGTTAGGGTTAGTGTATATTTCCTTTGGAGTCCCCTGCTGAACTATCCTGCCTTCATTTAACAGGACAATATTATCTCCCATTGTCATTGCTTCAGTCTGGTCATGGGTAACATAGACAAAGGTTGTTTTAAGACTGTTATGAAGTTCAAGAATACTGTGCCTCATCTGATTACGCAGCTTAGCGTCAAGATTGGAGAGCGGTTCATCCATCAGGAATACCTCAGGATTTTTAACTATTGCTCTTGCAAGCGCAACGCGCTGTCTTTGACCGCCAGACATCTGCCCCGGAAGCTTATCTGCCTGATTTTCAAGCTCGACTATTCTAAGCGCATCCATAACCCTGCGCTTTCTCTCTTCCTTTGGAATCTTTTTAATTTTAAGACTGTATTCTATATTTTTATATACGGTCATATGCGGGTATAATGCATAGTTCTGAAATACCATGGCAACATTTCTATTCTGCGGAAGAACATTGGTAACATTCGTGTCTGCGATGGATATTGAACCCTCATCAGCACTTTCCAGCCCGCTGATAATTCTTAACAGCGTGGATTTGCCACAGCCCGATGGACCGAGAATTATCGTGAAAGAGCCGTCCTTTATTTCAAGATTTATGCCTTTTAGTATTTCTGCTCTTCCGAATTTTTTCTTTATGTCTTTAATACTGATACTACCCATTTTTTATCCTATACCTCCAGCATCTTTTTTCTGAGAAGTTCAAATGTATGCCCGGTCACGCCTGTCGACTTAAGATAATTAATTACTCCCCCATATTTTTCATTCAGATAATAAAGAAGTCTTATCATGTTGCTCTCATCCGATTCAAACAGTTCATCCGGAACATCAGCAAGCCCAAGCTGTATGAGCATCTCTTTTTGAGTTTTGCTGACTTCCCTGTTATTATCTCCGGATACCTTGTAATCTGCCACAATCTGTTCTGCTGATACTCCGCATACGGCAAGAATCAGCATTGCAATTAATCCTGTTCTGTCCTTGCCTGCTGAACAATGAAACAGGATTCCCTCGTTCATCATTGCACAGATGGTAAAGACCTGATATATTACATCCTTGTGATTCTCAAGTATGTCGATATACAGTTCATATAAAATATTGTCCGCATTTTTATGTGCGGCTACTTCTCCGGCAATGGGAAATGCCAAATATGCCGTATTGTCATTAAGCTCATAAAAATCAGGTGTTTTTTTCTCGGATACTCTTCTTAAGTCTATACATATTTTTATGCCGTAATCAATCAGCCGTTTTTGTTCGGCTTCATCAAGCTGTGCTATATCACCTGCACGCAGAAATTTATTTTCACGCAGACGTATGCCGTCAGTGTTATAATATCCTCCAAGCTCCCTTATATTGGGTGAACTCTTGAATTCCAATGGTTGGTTAGCTGTGTACTCCATCATTTAATTCCGCCTTTCATGAATGAATCAATAATTTTGCTACTCATAAACAGATAAATTATTAAAATAGGGATAGTGGATATGGTTGAAGCTGCCATCACCGCACCCCACATATTTCCATCACCGCCGGTAAATGACTTGAGACCAATCTGTATAGGTGCAATTTCATCGCTTCTTGCAATAAGAGCCGGCCATAAGTAATCATTCCATGCGCTTATAACCTGAACAATCGCAACAGCGGAAATAGAAGATTTCATATTCGGGAGAACAATGTCACAGAGTATCTTAAGTTCATTGCTTCCGTCGAGCCTTGCCGCATCTATAAGTGCTTTCGGCATCAAATTAAAGTTCTGGTACATTGTTATATTGGCGAATACCGAACAGCAATGAGGAAGAATAATGGCAAGTACGGTATTGTTAAGTCCCATCCTGACTATATTCACATAATTAGGAACCATTATTGCCTGTATCGGAACAAGCCATATAATTGATATCAGACCATATACGAGAGTCTTTCCTTTGAATTCCCATCTTGTAAAGGCATAGGCAAACAGCACAGCCAGTACTATCTGAAAAAATGCTGTTCCTACACTTATGATTATTGAATTAAATAACATTTTAAGCAGAGGCTTCGCTGTAAAAGCTTCAACATAATTCACCAATGTCGGTGATTTTGCGATAATGTCGTATCCGAATATTTCTGCCGGTCCCTTCAAGGATGATACAATCATCCAGTACAAAGGAAACACAGCCATAAACGACATGAGAATAAGAAGTATATGTGTTATTATTTTGGCGGCTTTTGCATTCATGTTGTCCCCCCTAATTGTCGTAAAATGCCAGTTTTTTTGAAAGTCCCTGAAGAAGCACGGCTATTATTCCGAATACAAGCAGCAGCATCACGGAAGCGGCTGCACTTGCCCCTACATTCGAATTCCCGAATGCGAATTTATATATCAGATAGTAAATATTGGTCGAGCTGCCGTAAGGGCCTCCGGATGTCAGAATATCTATATATGAAAATGTCCACTGGCTTGAAAAAAGAATACTCATCATAAGCATAAGCATTATAGTCGGTGACAAAAGCGGAACGGTCACATCTATGAAGCGTCTTATTCCGCCGGAGCCATCCATCTGTGCCGCTTCGTAATATTCAGGATTGATACCGCCTATTGCAGCTGAGAACATAAGCGATGCAAATCCAATCATCTTCCATCCGCATATGAATACTACTACCCACTTGGCAAGCGCTTCCGTCATGAAAAAATTCACGCCATTTTCCCAAATCCCCAACGCAACCAAAATATGATTTATAAGTCCGTTGGTCTGATGCAGCAGCCACGAAAATACCATTCCTGTTGCCACAGGCGGCATTATCATAGGCAGAAATATAAATATCCTGTATATTCTCTGTCTGCGCTTGTCAAGATGCTGGATTAGTGCAGCAATAATGAGAGGTATTATCACGGAGAATGGAATCATCATCACAATATAAAACAAGGTGTTGATAATTGCCTGCCCGAATTGCGGGGCATTAAAAAGATTTATAAAGTTCTTAATGCCCACATATTCAGGTTCAGTTCCCGGAAGCATGTTCCATTTATAGAATGTGTATACAAGAGTCTGCGCAAGCGGCTTAATTATCCAAAAGGCAATTACTGCAATACTCGGAAGCATAAAGAGCCATGGTCTTATACCGCCTGTTTCCATCTTCTTCATTTTTTTAACATTATTTGACATCATATCCGCTCTTTCCGTTTTACTGAATATAGCTGTTAATCTGTTTCTGATAATCCTTCATTGTTGTCTCAACATCTGCATCGGTTGTAAGTGCTTTAACTGCCATATCCGCATAGAGGGATGCAATCTCGCTCGCATTATCGCCAGGCCATATTGAAGCAGGCTTGATATCGGCAAGTCTTGAAATATTAAGCTTAATTATCGGGTTGGCATCAACGAATTCTTTGAGGTATGCTTCATCATCTGCAAGATATGGTCTTAATGGCAGATAGCCTATCTGAGATGTAATTATTGTATAGCCCTCATTTCCGGTAACGTACTTAATTACCTCCCAGATTGCCTGTGCTTTTTGAACACTGTCAGGTCTCACCACGATGGCACTTCCTGAGTTGGTAGGAATTGAGTCCCTGCCGTCAAAGCCAGGCATAGGATAACCGTAAAGGTTCCAGCCGGCAGCCTTGGATGAAGATACAAAGTATGTATAAACAGAGGTTGACTGTATGTGCATTGCTGCCTCACCTGCCGCAAATGCCTGCATTGCCTCGGAATCCGTACCGCCGACGGCAACACCATCCATATAGAACTTCTTCCACAGTGAGAATGCCTCTATACCTTCCTTGCTTGCGAACTCTACTGCACTTCTGTCACTGTTAAGAACGGTTGCTCCGTTGGAATATAATATACTGTCAGTTACCCATCCGGATGAATTGACAGGTGAAAGTGCGAGACCGTATTTACCTGTTGCTTCTTTAATCTTTACACACCAGTCATACATTTCCTGCCAGTCAGCCGGAGCCTTGGTCGGGTCAAGCCCTGCCTGCTCCAAAAGGTCGCCGTTGACATATAAAATAGGTGTACTGAACGTAAATGCAAGACCGTACATTTTGTTGTCAATCTTTCCAAGCTCAAGGCAGTTATCCGGTATTCCGTTGAAATGTGCATCAAGCTCTTCCTTGGGGAATACATCCTCAAATGCTTTTATTCCATAATTGGATACAGCACCGTCAAGACTCTGAAAACCATTCTGAATTATATCAACCTGAAGTCCTGCCTTGATATCGGTTGAAGCGGTCTCGCCATAATTGTCTGCTACGAATTCAAGCTCAACGCCCTTCTCCTTACCGATTCCGTTATTGAAATTATCCATCATTGTCTGAAAGCCTGTTCCGAATGCCGCACTTGAAAAGCTGTAAGAATAGAATCTTACCTTAACAGGATTCGCAGGGTCTAACAGATTCTCATTCCAGACCACCGTACTGTCATTTTTTCCGTCGGCTGCATTCTGGTCAGAAGTGGTTTTCTGTGCACATCCTGTCATAAGCATTGAGGCTGATACCATAACCGCTGTCATACCGCTTAAAATTTTTCCTAATAATTTCTTTTTCATTTTCTCCTCTTTTCCTGATATCCAATATAAAGATATCAATTTGATTTATGTTTACGCATCGAGCTTTGAAAGCTGTTCTGCAAATACATCTAATGGAACGTCATATACTGCGTTATATTTCTGCATATCTTCAAAATGCACATTCATCTTTCCTGAATTAATTTCCGCTTTAAGGAAGCCTGCCTTGTCATCGAACACCAAATGCTTATCTTTTCTGATTTCTATGGAAAATGCTGCGGAATCGGCGGTGTATTGTATAACCTGCTCTTTTACATTAACTCCGTTGCAATGTGTGTGCCCCGTGAATATTGCGATGACATCGGTATTCTTTATCATATCAAGTACTTCCTCATTGTTTGTAAGCTGCATGGTAAGACCTTCGGTTGACCAAAATACCGGGTGATGTTCAAAAATTATTGTTCCTTTTTCAGAAGTGCTTTTAAGTTCATTTTGAAGCCAGTTAAGCTGTTCCTTGGAGATGGTTCCTGACTCTTTTCCCGGAACGGCACTGTCGAGTACAATTATTCTGTAACCATCGACATCGAATTTATAATAATATTCACCATCATGGTCTTTATTGAGAATGCCTTTATAAAATGCCGCTTTTCTGTCATGATTTCCAAGAGCATAATATATCGGTATCTGTGGTGGTATTGTGTTTCTGAGAATATCGTTAAATTCTCTGTAATCTTCCTCATTGTCCGATTCGTGTACTATATCTCCCGTCACAATCACAAAATCAACATCACTGAAATCATATCGATTTACCATATCGTCGATGTTATCTGAAGAGCTCTTTATTGCCCCAAGCATCTTCTTAATTGAATCATCATCTGCTCCTCCCACATAATGAGTGTCAGTGAGCTGTAAAAAAATCATTTTCTGCCTCCATTCTTCATGTAGTGAATTTTTTTTTGATTACATGATGATAATATAATTGTACGGAATTTTATTCCATCATTTTTTGGTCAATATAAGGTAAAAAATGCGTAATAAGTGTCTTTTATGAATATTTTTAAGCAACGTGCGGAATTTAGTTCCATATTTTGCTTGAAAAAATCATTTGATGGTGCTACTATTATTTTAGAAATCAAATAATAAAGGAGGATTCTGATTTGGAAAATACACCCTTGGAAATAATAAAGAAAAAATATACAGAATTTCATCCAAAAGAAAAAGATATAGCTGATAAGATTCTCTCATCGCCTGATAATGTTATACATAAATCCATCAAAGAGTTCTCAGCCGAATGCGACAGTGCTGAATCAAGCATTGTACGCTTCTGCAAGCTGTTGGGATATTCGGGCTTTCCCGAGCTTAAGCTGGAACTTGCAAAGGCTTCGTCTACATATACCAATGTAATGAATGTTCTGGCACCTCAATCGGAGCAGGACATTACAAGCAGTACAAGCACAATCAATCTGATTAACAATACTTGTATGCTGCTTGAAAAATGTAAGAAGGAATTGAACTTCTCACTATTGGACAATGCAGCTGATATAATCTCTAAGTCCAAGCTTTTCTTAATATATGGGTATCTCTACTCCGGCACTATTGCTCAGACTTTTACGCGAAGGATGGTTGATATGGGAATACCTGCTTTTCTTGCCTGTGACCTCATATCAATGAAACAGAACTCGCTTCTTGCCGGGTCTGACACAGTATCACTTTTTATATCGCACAGTGGAAATAACCATTATACCTTGAACAGCGCTACGCAGGCAAAGGAAAACGGTTCCAAAATTATCGCCATTACATCAGATGAGACTTCACCGCTGGCAGAATTGTCAGATATTGCAATATGCCTTCCTGTCTCCGGTGACCAGCTGTTCACCATGTATTATCCGACAGAATTTGCTTTCCAGCTTATACTTGCGAGCATAGAAAACAAGCTTTCAAAAAATAATACAGATAGTGAGCGTATGGCACGCACAAAGATGCTGAAGCTTGAACTCATAGAAAATGCACTTGACACAAAGTAAGAAAAGCTCACCCTCTTGGGTGAGCTTTTGTATACACATCTCTTAATCTTGAATTGGAAAATACGGCGTAGACCTGCGTTGCCGATATGTCCGTGTGTCCCAGCATCTCAGATACCGCATATATGTCGGCACCGTTGCTTATCATATGTGCCGCGAAGGAATGTCTTAATGTATAAGGAGTTATATCCTCCTCTATCCCCGCTTTTTTTGCGTATGCTTTAATCAGCTTCCAAAAGCCCTGACGGCTCATCTGCCCGCCATTCACATTGGTGAACAGATATTCGCTGTAATTATCCTTTACCAGCTTGTCTCTTCCATCCTTAAGATATCGCATGAGAGCCTGCTTAGCCTCATTGCCGAACGGAATTATTCTGTCATGAGCCATTGTCTCACAATTAATGTAGCCCATCTGAAGGTTGACATCCTCCATCCTGATTGACACAAGCTCCGACACCTTGATACCTGTGGCATACAGAAGTTCAAGCATGGCTCTGTCCCTGAGAAGCTTCGGTGTATCCCCGTCCGGTGCAGTAATAAGCCTCACAACATGCTCAACCGATATTACTCCCGGAATCTTTTTATCAATCCGAGGTGCCTTAAGATTAACAGCCGCCTCATCGCTTATGATTTCATTCTTATACAGATACTCAAAAAAAGCCTTTATTGAGACTATATACCTTGATATGGTTGTCTGTGCGCAGCCTTCTCTCTGAATCTGCATAATATATGCAGTCAGATCGGTCTCTGTAACCTGATTCCATTCGGTAAGTCCCTTATCGGTCAGAAAAATAACAAGCTTTTTTAAATCCCGCCTGTATGACAGCAATGTGTTCTCTGATTTGCGGCCGTGATTCTCAATATATGTTATGTATTCTTCAACTTCTCGTTCCATTGCACCCCTTCACCCGTTACCCGATACATTCGTGAGCTTTTATGTTCATGAGCATTTATGCTCATAAGCATTTATGCTCATAAGCTCATAGCCCGTGTAGTGAATATTATATATGACTTATTTAACAAAATCAATCTGTTAAATATTTATTTTCCAATAATTTCGCTTAAAAATTCCTCAATATTGCCGGAAACACTTCAGAATTGACATATGCCTCAGCCATAATGCCTGCCGTTATCATTAACACAGAGAATATTATAACGACTATCACGGTGTAATCAGGCTTCCTTTTCATCGAATTTCTCATCGAAAGCAGCTTATATGCCGTCATTCCGATACCCAGACCATAGAAAATAAAATGCGGGAATATGAGAAAAAAGCATATTCTTATTCCGTTTAGTCCATGCTCCATAAGAATAATCGAGCTTACCACTCCCCAGGCCAGTCCGATATATGCCGGAAGAATGTATATAAGCTTTCTGATAAACGGTGTCAGCATGAGTATAAAAATACCTGCCATTATCTGTCCCCTCATTCTCATCAGATAGCGTATCATTGTTTTATACTTAACACTTTTTGCCATAAATGAGCGCAGATAATCGGCTCCCCATACGTTCATAGCCAGCACCCATGAAAAAGGAATAACATTTACAACAATCGACCCCGCAATTATTCCGCCAAAGAATGCCATAACAATCTTATCCGTGCCTTTGATATCAAACTTTACATTCTGCATAAAAAAGACCCCACATCCCTTCTGCCCTGTCCGGACAAAATAAGATATGAGGTCAACCATCACAATATGCATACCAAATGCGTCTGAATCAGACCAAGCTACACCTGATATTTGAGCTTATACGCCATTATCGCCGCCATCGTCTTGCCATCCTGAAGCTTTCCCGCATATATCATATCAAGAAGTGTATCAACATCAAAAGCCTCAACATCAACACACTCATCCTCATCGAGATTCTGATGTGTCTTTCTTAAGTTTTTAGCGACGAATACATCTATCTTCTCGTTGCAGAAGGCAACTGTGGTCTGAATCGATATGAGAAACTCAAGATCATCGGAAGCATAGCCTGTCTCCTCCTCAAGTTCTCTTGAAGCACATGCTATATAAGGTTCATCTGTCGTGTCCCTTCCACCTGCCGGAACCTCTATTGTCATCCTGTCAAGCGCATTCCTGTACTGCTTAACCATGAGAATACGACCGTCATCAAGAACAGGGACAACTGCTGCCGCTCCCTTATGTCCTATGAAGTCCCACTCTGCAATGTGCCCGTTCTGTACCTGCACCGTATCTTTATACATATTTATTACCGTGCCCTTATACACGAGTTCTCTCTTAAGGCGCTTAACTATCTCCATAATCCACTGCTTGTCCTTCCGTTTACTTTATCCCGCTGCACTTCTCAAAGCATGCATCAACTGCCTTTATGATTGAATTTCTAAATCCATGCTCTTCAAGTGCCGCAACTCCGGCGATTGTGGTACCTCCCGGTGAACATACCTTATCCTTCAAAAGTCCCGGATGTTCCTTTGTCTTAAGCACCATTTCGCCCGCCCCGACAACCGTCTGTGCAACAAAGTCATACGCAGCCTCTCTTGGCATCCCATGCTTTACGCATGCATCAGCCATGGCTTCTATGAACATATACACATACGCCGGCGAGCTTCCGCTGGCACAAGTAACCGCATTCATAAGCTTTTCATCAACAACTCTGTATGTACCGAAAGAATTGAAGAATCTGTCGAGCACTTCTCTCTCATCAAATGAGAACTCCATCGCATCATAAGCCACTCCTGTCATAGCTTCACCTATGAGAGCCGGAGTATTAGGCATTGCACGCACTATACGCACAGGCTTAATGAACTTATCCTTAAGTGCCTCTATTGTGTGACTTGGAGAAAGAGAGATAATAATATTATCCTGTGTGACAACATTCATCAGATTCTTGATTACCGTGTCATATACCTGTGGCTTAACGGCAAGAATAATATACTTAGCGCTGTTGGCACACTCTGCATTGGAAGCCGCTGTTCTGACACCCGTCTCTTCGCTCACCGCAACACGCTTCTTATCGGTTGCACAAGAAAAAATAATATCATCAGGGTTGTATGTCTTAAGCAGACCCTTAAGCATCGCATACCCCATATTTCCCATTCCAATAAAACCAAATGTACTCATGAATGTACCATTCCCTTCGTCATAAGTGAAACCTATTCTCCAAGAAGCTTATCAACGCTCACAAGCTTTACACACAGTGCAAACAGAAGAGCTGCCTTCTTCATCTCCTCCACCGTCGGGAATGACGGAGCAATTCGGATATTGGAATCCTCAGGGTCTTTGCCGTAAGGGAATGTAGCTCCGGCACCTGTGAGAACCATTCCTGCCTCCTTGCACTTTGCTACAATCGCCTTAGCACATCCCGGCATTGCATCAAAGGATATAAAATATCCTCCGAGAGGCTTAGACCAGGTTCCGATTCCAAGTCCCGAAAGTTCACTGTCAAGTATACTTTCCACAGCCTCGAACTTAGGTCTTAAAATCTCAGCCTGCTTCATCATGTGATTCATAATGCCCTGCTTATTCTTATAAAATCTTACATGTCTTAACTGATTAATCTTATCGTATCCTATTGTCTGTATTGTGAGTGACTTTTTCACCTCTGCTATGTTCGCCTTAGAGGTTGCAAGTGCTGCAATTCCCGCTCCCGCAAAACTTATCTTGGAGGTTGAAGCAAACTCATACACCATATCAGGATTTCCTGCCTTCTCACATTCGGCAATAATGTCAGGAATCTGCGGCTGATTATCTGCATAGAGGTAGTGGACAACGTATGCATTATCCCACATTATTCTGAAATCCCTTGCAGCCGGTTTTAACGCAGCCATTCTTCTGACAACTTCATCCGAATATACGACTCCGCCAGGATTGGAGAACTTAGGCACACACCATATACCCTTGATGCTTTCATCCTCGCTCACAAGCTTCTCAACCATATCCATATCAGGTCCGTCAGCATTCATGGGAACATTAATCATCTCTATGCCGAAATGCTGCGTGATGGCAAAATGTCTGTCATATCCCGGTACAGGACAGAGAAACTTAACCTTGTCAAGCTTGCACCAAGGTGTGCAGCCACCTGTACCCTCAAGCATAAATCTGGAAATTGTATCGTACATAATGTTAAGGCTGGCATTGCCATAAACAATCACATTGGAAGCATCCACTCCCATAATATCAGCCATAAAATGTCTGGCTTCAGGAATTCCATCAAGACCACCATAGTTACGGCAGTCGGCTCCGTCCTCTGATCTATAACCGTT
>UQZF01000019.1 GCA_900545455.1 uncultured Eubacteriales bacterium | reverse complement strand
TTTCGTGCAGAATTGTAATTTCAGTGACAAATTTGTCAGCGAAATAGGGCTGAAAGTTTGTCACAAAACACTATATTCTTGCCTGTGATATCAGGCCTGTCGGAAGAGTCCGTTCAAGGTTCAGGCGGACAGTCAGATGATTGAACTGCACGAGAGCATCAAGAAGTATGACATGGACATAGAAAAGTATGATATTGATTTCACAGATACTGTAAAAAGTAGTGTGGTTGTTGGAATAAAAAATATTATATGAATACAATGTAACCGTTGCAATTACATCACTTTTTTGATATGATTATTGTAGAAGAGAGGTGTTTACAATGCAAATTTCAAGCAGATTTACAATGGCAATTCATATGTTTGCCTGTATAGATACATTTTCAGATCAGAAGATGACAAGTGATTTTATGGCAGCAAGTATTGGAACCAATCCGGTTATTGTCCGTAAAATATTGCAGCAGTTAAAGGCAGCGGGGCTTATTGAAGTTGCAAGAGGAACCGGCGGAGTGACAATTACCAGACCACTTGAACAGATTACATTTCTTGATGTGTATAAGGCAGTAGAATGTGCACCGGATGAACAACTGTTTCATTTTCATGAGAACCCAAATCAGAAATGTCCGGTAGGAAAAAATATTCATTATGTTCTTGATAAGAGGCTGTTAGAGGTACAGAGGGCAATGGAGGAAAAACTTTCAGAAATGACACTTGCTGATGTGAAAAAAGATATTGCAGTATATACAGAAAAAGAGTAGAAGATAAGGCTTCGGATGTAATTGGAGCATTTACTATGATGAGATATAAAAAACTTACACCGATACTGAAAGGGGAGACCTTAAAATGACAAAAATGTGTTACTCTGTATGTCCACAAAAATGCATTGAGAAAAGAGGTTAAGCTTATCTTTTCCTTTTGAAAAAATGGTGCGGGAGAATCCGGCTTACGGCCTGATTCGTCTGAATATGAGTGAGGAAGTGGTTCCGGAAAGTTTTGGAAAACGTACAATTGGTATTTTTTAATGGTGGCTTGACGAAATGTAAGCCGGAGCAAAATTGCAAAATATGGTTAAAAAGCATCGACATCCCCCCATGCACACGTTATAATATATGTAATTTGATAAGAAAATCAAGGAATTAACAAATTCAAGAGTTGTAAAACATGACAAGTATTATCTCGAGTAAAGAGAGAAATATGGTCGAGTCTTATTATATGGATAAATCTGTTAACAATAAAATGGAGAGAGTATGAAAGTATATATTGATTTTGATGACGTATTATGTGAAACGGCACAATTTTTTACAAAAATTGCGAAGGAGCTGTTTGGGATTGATGTGCCGTACAGCGAGGTTCAGTTTTTTAACCTTCAGAAAACCTTTGATTTGACGGATGAGCAGTACAACAAATTGATGGAGGTGGGGCATTACCCTGAAAATCTGTTAAGCTATGAGGAGACTCCGGGGGCTTCCGAGACGATTAACAGATGGGTTGATGAAGGGCACGAGATTTCCATTATCACGGGCAGACCTTTCAATTCGTATGAGCCGTCAAGAAAGTGGCTCGATGAGCATAACTTAGAGAGGGTTCCGCTGTTCTGCGTCGACAAATATGGTCGTGAAATAAATAAACAAAATTACGCGTTCAATATGACGCTGGAGCAGTTGTACGGCATGACTTTTGACTTTGCGATAGAGGATTCTCCCGCTGCGTTCGAGCATGTTCAGCATTTTGAGAATTGCACGGTTGCCGTGTTTGAACGCCCTTGGAACAAAAATGCCAAGCTTCCGAACGACAACTTTGTGAGGTGCGCGGGTTGGAAGGAAATCGACCGGCTGTTTCGAGAATGTTCCATGGAACGATGATGCAACAGTATTTAACAAAACAAGTATAAAAATGTAAAGAATAGCAGGTAGACATCTGCTGTTCTTTTTTTTATTATAGTGTTAAGAAAAGTGGCAAAAGTGAGAAATATCGGTATGACAAAAAGAGAGGAGAGAAGGGAAATTATGCTTCGTGAGAATCTGGTTGCGCTGCGAAAGCTCAACAACATATCGCAGGAGGAGCTTGCGGAAAAGGTGGGAATAAGCAGGCAGACGTTGTCAAAGTATGAGACGGGAGAGTCGGTTCCTGACATTGACAAGGCGGTGGCGATAGCGGATGTATTCGGCGTGTCGCTAGATGATTTGGTCAATTATAACCCGGCGGAGAACGAGGGACTTGGGATTCCGCCGAAGGGCAAGCACATGTTCGGGATGGTCAAGGTTGGCGACAAGGGGCAGATTGTGATTCCGGCGCGGGCGAGGAAGATTTTTGACATTCAGCCGGGGGATAACCTGATTGTCCTCGGGGATGAGGCGCAGGGAATTGCCATCATAAAGGAATCGGGGCTTATGAATATGTTAAACATGGCGAGGGAGGGCAGAGACAAATGAGCACTGTATTGTCGGTAAGACATCTGAAAAAAGAGTATGAAAAATTCACATTGGAGGACATTTCATTTGAAATCGGGAGCGGCATGATTATGGGGCTGATTGGGCGCAACGGCGCGGGAAAGACAACCACGATCAAGTCGATTTTGAACCTTATACATATATCCAACGGTGAAATTGCGTATTTTGGAAAAAATCTGAGGGAGAACGAGGCTGAAATCAAGGAGCAGATAGGGTATGCGGGCGGTGCCGTGGACTACTACAAAAAGAAAAAAATCCGCGACATTGTGAGCGTGACAAAGACCTTTTACAAGGGGTGGGATGACGCGCTGTACCGCAAATATTCGAAAATATTTGAGCTCGATGAGGATAAGACTCCCGCACAGCTATCCGAGGGAATGAGGGTAAAGTTAAATCTTGCGATAGCGCTGTCGCACGGCGCGAAGCTTCTCATTCTCGATGAGCCTACAAGCGGGCTTGATCCCGTGTCGAGGGATGAGCTTTTGGAGATATTTAAGTACCTTGCGAGGGAGGGCGTGGCAATCCTGTTCTCAACCCACATCACGTCGGATTTGGACAAATGCTCGGACGCAATCACCTACATACGAAAAGGAAAGATGGAGTATTCCGGGCGGATGGACGATTACATACGACAGTGCAGGGAACTGGGAATAGGAGAGAACCTCGAGGAGATTATGATTCATTTTGAGAAGGAGGCACTTCATGAAAGAATTGATGCGTAAGGAGATAAAGCTTGCTGCGTCTCCGATTTCATTTATTTTTATATTGTTTGCGGTGATGGCGATGATTCCCGGCTACCCGATACTTGTCGGCGCATTCTTCGTCTGCTTCGGGCTTTTCCAGTCCTTTCAGAATGCCTGTGCGAACAACGACATTCTGTACACGGTTCTGCTTCCGATAAAAAAGACGGACGTCGTAAAAGCAAAGTACGGCTTCGCCGTGATGATTCAAATGATTGCCTTTGCGTTTATGGTGATACTAACACTTATCCGCTTGACGGCGATGGCGGACGTGGCTCCGTATGTGAATAATGCAATGATGAATGCAAACCAGTTCTATCTGGCGGGAAATCTCCTCGTGTTTGCGCTGTTTAACTGCCTGTTTGTCGGGGGCTTTTTCAAAACCGCTTATAAATATGGGAAGCCGTTCCTGCTCTTCTCGATTGCTTCATTTATCCTAATCACGCTTGCCGAGACGCTGCATCACATTCCGGGACTTGAGTTTCTCAATAACACGAATGCAATGTCGGATGTAAAAATGTGGGCGATTTTAGCCGTCGCCGTGATTGTGTATGCTCTGACTGCAGTAATGTCGTGCAGGGCGAGCGTGAGAAGGTTCGAGGCGGTGGATATGTGATTTCGAGAGTTCGTAGAACGGAGAAATCACGTTTATTATGGTATAATGTATAAAAAGATTTATACACCATATACTATATAGTAGCTGTAAAAATTGCTTGACAGAAATCTTAAAGTTAAGTAAGATAATTACAGTGATCGCGTTGCAGAAACCTGTGAGGCCTGCGACCGGGGGAGAACCTGCGGGGGCTCCTCTTTTTTTATTTTGAGGAGAGTATGTATATGCCAAAGATTTTTTTAAATTATAGTCAGCAGATAGAAAAATTGAAAATTGAAAAGAATTTGCTGATTGAGGATGAGGAATATGCCAAGGAAATTCTAAGACAGACGAGCTATTATTCTTTGATTGCGGGGTATAAGGATATTTTTAAGAATCAAACCACCAAGAAATATAAGGATGGAACAAGATTTGAGGATATTGTAGAGCTATATTATTTTGATGAATCGTTAAGGCAGTTGTTTTTGAGGTATCTTATCAAGGTAGAAAATGAGATAAAATCACAGGTTTCATATTATTTTACGGAAAAGAATGGGGAAAATCAAAAGGAATATCTTGATACGGCAAATTACAATTACTCGGGAAAGAAAAATCGAATAGATATTGACCGTTTGATTAAAATATTAGAAGGGTATGTCACAAAGCCGACGGATTATAATTATATAAATCATTCACAGAAAAAATATGGAAATGTTCCGTTGTGGGTACTCACAAATGCACTTACATTTGGAAATATATCTAAAATGTATATGCTGCTTCCGCAGGATATACAGATTAAAGTGAGCAGAAATTATCCGTGCATCAATGAAAAGCAAATGGTATCCATATTGGCAGTGATGGTTAAGTTCAGAAATGTGTGTGCGCATGGTGAACGACTTTTTACATATAGAACTGCGGACAGCATTCCTGATTTGCCTATACATAAGAAATTAGAGATTGCACAAAAGGGTTCACAGTATGTGAATGGAAAAAATGATTTGTTTTCCGTGGTGATTGCCCTAAGATATATGTTGAATGACCACTGGTATAAAGAGTTTATGAAAGCTCTTAAAGCATTGATTGATAAGTATATTAAGAAGCATGACGGTATATCTGAACAGGAATTATATGAGAAAATGGGATTTCCGAAAAATTGGAGAAAGATAACCAGCTACAGAAAACAATAGTATATATGAGCGCAAAGATGGGAGCATACAAGATGCTTCCATTTTTATTATAGAAGAATTAACAAAAAAACGGGATAATTTACTTTCAGAGTTGAAGTCATTGACGTAAGTGTGATAAAATACGAGTAAGTTAAGACTAACCAGACACTACAGGCAGAATCATAAGCTAAAGGGAGGAGATTGTATATGATAGCAAAGGTGTTGTTGGAAGGATTCATACTCGGTGTTTTATTGATTGTGGTCTGCGCAATCGGCATCCGCAAGGGTGCGGTGGGGATGGTGTTTCTCTACCATCAGGACGTCAAGGACCGCTGCGTGGAGCTTGGGCTCATAACTCATGAAAAAATAAAAAAGAACACCATAATATTCAAGGCAATATGTATCCCCGGATATATGCTGTATGTTCTCGGATGCGTCTACGGTCTGAACGGGGCGAGGGATTTCCTCACAGGCTTCTGGCAGATGTTCGTCATCCTGTCCGTCATGAACGTGATGGACAGGATTTTGGTCGACGGCTTGTGGGTAGGTCACACAAAGGCATGGACGATTCCGGGGACGGAGGAATTAAAGCCGTATATCAACCGACAGGATAAGTGTAAAAAGTGGATTATGGGAACGGTCGGCATGGTGGTGCTTTCGGCGATATTGGCTGGCATTGCTGCACTTGTTAAGGTGATAGTGGGGTAAAAAATATGGAAAAGCTCTTTTTTGACACCGAAAAGGGTGGTTTTTACGGGACATATTATAGAAATCCCAAGGGCTCGGACTGCACGGTCATCGGATTATTCGGCGATGATCCCAACGATTATATGGCAAAGTGCGGCGCGAAGTGGTTACATAAGAACGGAGTGAACGCGCTCTGTATGTCACCGGGCAAGAAAAATTACAGCCATGTGAATTATCCGCTCGAGAGAATCGAGACGGCTATAAATTGGCTTAAAAATAACGGAAGCCGCAAAATCGGCATTATGGGAATGAGTACGGCGGGCATGGATTCCCTCGTTGCCGCGTCATTTTTTCCCGATATTACGCTGACCTTCGCCATCACGGCGAGCGACTTTGTATGGCAGGGCTTTGAGCAGGGAAAAAAGGACGGCTGTAGTGAATGGCCTATTCCGGGTGCGTCCACGCTCTCATGGCGGGGCGAGCCGCTCCCTTACATGCCGTTTGTGTATGAGCATCCGCAGTATTGGCAGAAGGTTGAGGAGGAGACGAAGGGCTCGGGCGACATTGAGCGAACCACCTGTCTTTTTATCGATTCTGAAAAGGCGAGAGAGCACACAGAGGAGGAAATGATAAAGGTCGAGAACATAAAGGGCAGGCTGTTCCTTGTAGGTGCGGACGACGATTCCTTCTGGGAAGCGGGAAAATATATCCGCCGCATGGATGAGCGTCTGAAAGCGCGCCCGCACACCTGTGAATATGTACCGCTCGTGTATGAGCACGGAACTCATTTTGTGCTGCCGGAATCCATGCTCCGCATGGCGCTTCCCGTAGGGCTGAAGTTCGTGCTGCGTTTCATTTTCAGGGCGGCAAAGGAATACCCGAACGAGTGCGAAGCGACGAGAAAGGATATTGACAAAAGGCTCTCGGCGGCGCTCAGGGAGTGGCGGGAATAACGCCCAAATAATTTAAAAAAAGCATATCCCCCACTTGACTCGTCCCCTAAGGTACGGTTTATAATCAACATAGAAATAAGTATGTGTACATACAGGCAGAATTGTGTGTGCAAAGGAAGAGGACGCTGATTTTGCCAAGGACGAGAAAGGACATGGTGATATGATGATGTTTAGATGTACGAAGAAAGTGAAGCGAGGGTTGGCAATGTTCCTTGCGGTGCTTATGATGCTGTTCGTCACCGATTTGTCAGAGGTGAAGGTAAAGGCGGACGATGAGGAGTGGAAATCAGATTCGATTGAGCTCAAGTCACTCAACGCGCGTTATACAGTTTACGGCGATGACCTTGAGGTATGGGCATATGTTGAGACTACAGACGAAAATGCAGTTGTCACCTACAAGTGGTATTGGGATGGTGAGGAGCTTGTTGGCAAGACATCACGGGAAGAAGTACTGACGGTTGATGAATACAAAAGCGCGGGGGAACACACGTTAAAGTGTGAGGCGACCTGTGGTTCCGATACGGTCACACATAGCATGACTGTAACGGTGGAGCCGGCAGATTTAAAAGATGTGAAGCTTTTTATAACAGGTGAGGACAATTTGAATTATTTTCCGCTAAACAGCGATAAAGATAGTGGTGCTGAATTGATGGTAGTACCTGTATTGGTATATAATGGCAAAGGGCTGTATGAGAATGTTAATTATACCATTACCGAAGGAGGTAATGTGAAGTATGCCGGTAAATATCGCCTCACCGTTGCAGGGCAGGGCAACTATACTGGCACAAATTCTGTTGAATATACGGTCATGCCGTGTGCATTGAAAGATGCTGTTGTACTATTTGAAAATATAGAAAAAACATACGACGGTACGACAGATATACCGCTGGAGCTGTTAGACAGAGTTGGCTTTAGTACATACGACGAAAAAGTTATAGAGTTTGAAAGAGGCACGGATTATACAGTTGAGGCATATTATATTTCACCGGAAGCAGGAGAAAACAAGGATGTTGTTTTAAAGTTCACGCTGTTAAATAATAACTTTACCTTCGAGGTGGATAAACATACTACAGAAAAAGAGTTTACAATATCAGGGACAGATAGCGGTGCCTCAATAGATAAGGTTCATTATACCTCGTCAATTGGTTACGATTTATTTTCGGATGATTCTGTTACAATCAATCTTGCAGACTATCTGCCTGAATTGACGGCTTCGCAGGAGTATGGAGATATTACATACAGTATGAGAGAAATCGTGGAGATGGTGGATGACAGCAGCATTAATGATGCAAAGATTGAGAATGGAGTGCTCACCGTTCCGCTAAAAGAGTCAGATATAGCCGATGATGGTACGATTGGTTATTTAATTGTGGATGTCACCACGACAAATTATGAATTTGCATTATTATTCAATATTTTTTCAAAGTTGTTAATGCCGGTTCCAACCGGAGCACCGATACTTAGCAGTACATCACTCACATACGGAGGGAAGCTGAGCGACATAACGCTTTCTGGTTCGATGGAGAATGATAGTACGGGGTGGATAGTTGATGGAACATTTGAATGGGTAAATCCTGATGCTAAGCCTGATAAGGTAGGTGCCTATACGGCTGAATGGATATTCACGCCGAACGACAGCGATATATATGCAAAGGCAAAAGGCACAGCGGAGATTACCGTAAACAAAGCTCCTGCAGCACCGAACATGCCTGACAAGACAATGAAGGTATCCAACCAGACAGATAAGGTTGGCAAGATTTCACTTCCTTTAGGCTGGGTATGGCAGGATGCGGATATGTCCCTTAACGTAGGTGAAGCCGTGAATGCAACTGCCGTTTACAACGGAAGCGATAATGGCAATTACGAGGTGGAGAGCCTTGTAATCAGCATAACCCGCGCAGAAGCGGATAAATCCGATGATGCCAACGGTGACAATTCTGATGACGATAAGAATGACAGCAGTGATAACACCACCGACAGCGGCAAGTCAGGCTGGGAGGCTGTCACCGCTCAGATAGACAGCGCAAGGGACGGCGACACGGTGACCGTTGAAATGAACGGAGCAACAACGGTTCCTTCGGGAGTGTTCGAGCATCTGAAGGGCAGGGACGTGAAGGTTCTGTTCAATATGGGAGACGGAATCACATGGACTGTTAACGGCAAGGATGTGACCGAGATTAAGGGAGACATTAATCTTGGCGTTACACTTGGCGGCGAGGCAGGAAAGGCAATTCCCGTCGATGTGATTAACAGCGTTACGGGCGAGCACTACTCGGTCAACCTCACGCTGGCATACAACGGCGAGTTCGGATTTACCGCGACACTCACACTCAACATGAAGGCTGAGAACGCGGGAAAATACGCAAATCTTTTCTACTACAATCCGACTGACAATAAGCTCGAGTTCGTAAGCTTCGGTCAGGTTGGAAATGACGGAAATGTAACACTCACCTTCACGCACGCATCGGACTACACGATTGTGCTTGCCGATTCGGTTATCAACCGTGTTGAGTCGCCGAGCACGGGAAACGACGTCGATATGTGGAGAAGCCGCATGATTGTAGTGCTTGGCTGTGCTTTTATGGCAGTGGGGACGGGAGTATTTTACACGAATAGAAAGAAGAAAGCTAAGCAGTAGAACGGCAGTTTAATCTTAAACCGGCACAACAATCTGTGTGATGTAGTCTGAGGTGTGCGTTCCACGGCTTGGCGGTCCATCAAGATATATACTGCGGTATGGACCTGTGGTTCTGATATGGTTTGTCTCAACATAAGCGTTTAGGACGGTGATTGCATTTCCGATTCCTTCGTATGCCCCGCGGTAATAGATGCACAGAACAGGCATCTCTGCAAATTCAACGCGCTCTTCGCCGGTAAAATCATCCTGCACGGGAATGCAGCACATCAGCTCATGTCCGTTATCGGGTGTGTCAATGCGCATGGTAAACATTCGTGCAACCAAGGACATTTTTCCCGTTCTGGCAGCGGCGATATAGGTATCGCGCAGCTTGTTGGCGGCATCAACCGTATCAGTGCAATGATATGTGCGGCAAAAGCACACCTGTCGCGGGATGAGCGTGTGATGAATGCTCAAGTCGCCCGGCTTTGCGGAGCGGACTTGGAGAAGCTGGATGTTGCGGTCGAGTGCAGCTCTCAAATCCATAAGGCGCTCTAAATGGTGGTCAAGATTGGTCGTGTCGTAATAGTATTCCTTGATTTCCGCGAGTGAGAGCCCCAAGCTCTGCAGGGAGCGGATAGAGCGTATCTGTGTCATATTGTCCGCGGTATAATAGCGGTAGCCGCTCTTTTCATCCTTGACGGCTGGCGTGAGCAAGCCCATCTCCTCATATACCAGTATCGTTTTTCTTGTCACTCCGAGAATATCTACAATTTCTCCGATTTTAAATAAGCTGTCGTCATGTTTTTTCATCTTTATCCCCATTTCTGAAGTACATTTTTATCTTACAATCAGGGTGGATATACTTACACTTTTGTAAGATTTAATTGGTGCCGAGTTCAAGAATGCAGGTCTTGCTGTGCTTGTCCCAGTCGGAGAGACATTTGTTACAGTAGTAGGATATCTGGTAGCCATGTCCGGAAACATCCTTTGCAACCGCAAAATAGCCGTCCTTCATCTTGACCTTCTTGCCGTCTAAAAATTCAAATTCCGTTAATTTATATGAGCTTGGGTCATTGATATCAGTTGTTATAACTTTGGGATTGTACTCACCTGTTAAGGTGAAGTCAGCCTGTATTTCATCGTAGTAAGAGCGCAGATTCGCCCAGTCGGTTGCAACCCTCGCCTTGTGGATGTATGAAATCAAATTAGGTGTGATGACACCGACAAGGACTACCATAATTGCAATTACGACCAGAAGTTCAATCAGGCTGAAGCCCTTGTTATTTCCTTTTCTATTCATGTGCTTGCCGTATAATTTTTTAAATTTCATCATGTCCGTAATCTCCGTTCAAAAAAATACTTACAAAAACATTTGGATAAATTACTCACTAATCGAACGGATTATAAATTAGGGTAAAAGTATTGCCAAGGAGTTGTGGCGAAAATTAAGGTAAATTTTATATTATTGTTCCACCGCTATGAGCTTTTCATAATCTCTGAGCGGCAGTGGCTTCGAGAAGAAGTAGCCTTGGATGTCATCACACTTCTGCTCTTTGAGGTATTCAAGCTGTGACTCATACTCAACGCCCTCGGCAGTTATGTGCAGTCCGAGATGACGTCCCATTTTGATTACATAGTGGAGAAGGGTTTCACCGTCCTTTTCTCCGATGTGGTCGATGAGGCTCTTGTCAAGCTTCAGGGTATCAAAGCAGTGCATATTCAGCGTTGCGAGAGAGGAATATCCTGTGCCGAAGTCGTCCATAAGAATATGAATGCCGTTTGCACGGAAGTTCTCAAGGAGCTTGGCTATGTCAGCCTTGCCGGAGATTGCACTTTCGAGAACCTCAAGCTGTATGTATTCGGCAGGAACCTGGTATTCATTCAGTATGCCGAGATATTTTTCCAGTACATTGTTGCTGTATAAGGTGGCACGACTCACATTGACGGAAACCGGATGAGTATTAAAGCCACTGTCTAACCAGTATTTCTGCTGCCGGCAGACCTCGCGGAATACATATTCGTCGAGGCGTGAGATATAGCCGTCGCGTTCAAAGAGTGGTATAAAACGTCCTGGTGGTATAAGGCTGCCGTCGCTTTCACGCCAGCGCACAAGTGCTTCACAGCCTACAGACTCGCGGGTAACGGTGGAGTATTTAGGCTGATACCACAACTCAAACTGCCTGTTTGCGATGGCATAATCGAACCGCTCCTCAAGCCGCTGGTTTTTCATAAGTTCTTCGTGGTCGATTTCATTGTAAAAGGCATAGCATTTATCATGACGTTCTTTGGCAAAATCACGGCCGATTTTTGCTTTATTGTAAGCGTCATCAATTGATACGGTATTGTCCATAGGGAACAATCCGAAACATGCACGGATACCCGGAACCTGATACGATATTGCAATATCATGAATCTCGGAAGAAAGCAGTTCAAGCCGTGCAGCTATGGTTGAAGCGTCAGACATTTCAAGAAAGAGCACAAAATAATCATCTCTGACACGTGCGGCAAGTTCATTATTTTTAATTGATTTTGAGACAAGCTCCCATGTTTCTTTAATCATCTCATCGGATGCAGCACCTCCGGCTGTAATGCTTATATTGGAGAAATGCTGTATATCCATTGAAATAATGTAACCGCGGCGGGTACGCATCTTTGAAAGTTGATGTTTGAACAGAGCGTAGTTGGCACCGCCGGTAATAGGGTCAATGTAGGCAAGCTTCCGAACAACCTGCCGCTGTGATTTAAAGGTAAACAGGTAAGCTGTAAGAGCGGCGGTAAAGAGAAGTATGTTCAGTACAATCATAAGGTACAGAGTGTTTTTTACAGGTTTAAAACGCTCAAGCAGATAGCTTGTCGGAACCATGGTAAATACATTCCATTTAATTTCATCGTTAACAAGGGATATAGGAAGACAATAGTAATAATACTCTTCATCGTTGACATAGAGCTTTCCGAAACCGCCCGTGCCGGCGTTGATGAGTCTCTTTATATAAGATACAACACCATCATTTTTTTTGTTGGGAGCAAGAATATCGGTATATAGATTCTGTGAAAGCTGAATCGAGTCGTATCCCATTGCGATGGAGATGTTGCCGTCCTCATTGACGGCAAAGCTGCAGCCACGGCCTTCAAAACATTCAACCTGAAGACTTGCGTTGAACACTTCGGCATCATATATAAGACCGAATACACCGTTCACGTCGCTACTTTCATCATCGTACATGGGACTGGAGAAAATAATTACATCCTCGGGCTTGGTGGAAAGTGCATCGGACAGTACACCTGTGATTGTGGACTTGCCTTCCATTCCGCGCCTAAAAAATTCTCGATAAGATAAATTGCCTTCAACTTCGTCGGTGGTATAGATGGTTCCGTCAGGGGTACAATATCCTACACGCTTGAGATTGTGAGCCTTGACAAAGCCCTTTAATACCATAACATTGTCGCACATGTCACCCGGAATCTCCTTGAGCTCTGTGACAAGACTCTGCAGAAGAAGATAGTTGTCATTGAGCTGGTTTCGTATGGCAAGTGCATTCTGGTTGGCGACATCGGTGAGATTGCTCTCGAGCTGACTCTCCATCTCTTTGCTTATTCTGTTGGTGCAGTATACAATGGAAGAAAAGAACAGTATAACAAAAGCCAGAGCTATCAAGGCAATTTTAATACCTTTTTTCTTTAGATTAATATTCATGTAAAGCTCCTTGAGACTGTTAATAACAACACATAAAACGATTTAATAACATTTTCATTATACTATATTCTGCGAGGGGAGACAATCGGACAAAACTAATATTTGGTAAAGAAATAAATTAAACAGTCCGGATAAAAAAACATTGATAGAGGTTATGTTTTTATATATAATAGGTAATGGTGATTATTTATGAAATATATAGTGATGGATTTAGAATGGAATCAATGTCCAAGCGGTAAGGAGGACGAAGTAGAAAGACTTCCTTTTGAAATATTTGAGATAGGTGCTGTGAAGCTGGATGAGGATATGAATCGGCTTGACAGCTATTCGTGTTATATCAAGCCGCAGGTGTATAAGGAACTTCACTATATAGCCAAGGGGCTTACACATGTGTCTATGGAGTCACTCAACAGCGGTAAGGCTTTTGCTGATGCAGTGAGAGAGTTCGTGGAGTGGTGTGGGAAGGACGGCGAATATCGTGTGTGTACATGGGGAACGTCGGATCTGGTGGAGCTTCAGCGCAATATGAGATATTATGACATACCGAGTCCGTTTGAATATCCGCTTTTTTACTATGATGTTCAGAAGCTCTTCTCGATAGACAGGGAGGACGGCAAGCTAAGGCGTGCACTTGAGACGGCAGTCGATATGCTCGGAATAGAAAAGACAATAGATTTTCACAGTGCAATCAGCGATGCCGAGTACACCGCCAAGGTGATGGCACAGCTTGATATGAAAAAGGTGGGGGCATATTACTCTGTTGATACTTACAGGATACCTCAGAGTGTCAGGGAAGAGATAAGGGTTAATTACGGAACTTACGAAAAGTATATCACCAAGGGATACAATACCAAGGAGGAGCTTGTCAACAATGCAAGGCTTCTTGCCACAAAGTGTTATCTGTGCGGAGGCACGGCAAGAAAGAAAATCCGTTGGTTTACGATGAATTCCAAGATGCACTACTGCCTTGCCGAGTGCAAGCAGCATGGCTATATCAAGGGAAGATTCAGAGTCCGTGAGGATGAGGACGGAAGATTTTATGCTTCAAGAGTTCTCAAAATCACAGATGAGGCGGGTGCAGAAGAAATACGGCAGCGACAGTCTGAGGTCAGAAAGCGCCGCCGCGATAAAAGGCAGAAAAAGAAGAATTAGTTTTAAGAGAATCGCAGATTGTGGCGGTTCTTTTTTACATTTATAAGGATTATCACAGCTAGGATAATAATGCACAGCACAATAACGCATAGCCATATATTTATAGAGAAGAAATGACCTTCCCGAAGAAGCACGGACATGTCAATACTGTTGTCCTCCGTATCGATAAGGTACGGGAGACCGGTAAGTGAAGCTGAATCGGAAGTACTGTCGGCGGAGATCTTTTCGGAGAAGACAAGGTTGGTATGACCAAGCAGCCTGCCGGCATAATAGTAGTTGATTTCCGCAAATGTCGTGTCAGGGCTTCCGGCAGAAGTTCCGTCATAGCCTGCTTCAGAAGGAGCGTTGCTGAACACAATGTCTTTTGTGAGGTCAGAGAAGCTCACACCATCGGGTACGAGAACATAATCGCTGTCAGGTACCGACAGGGTTATATCCGCGCCGCCGCTGAGAGCCTTACCGCTGACCCCGAATGCAGAAAGACCAAGCCCTTGGTTAAAGCTGAAAGTGTCCTCATTCTGGGCGATATTCATTCTGTGAAAATTGTTAAAGGCATATTCAAAAAGTGCTGTGGTGTCAATGTATCGCTGTTCATCTGTGGAGTTGAATACAACGCATATAAGCCTCAGACCGTCTTTTCCGGCAAAAGTTGCAAGTGTGTGTCCGGCGGCATCCGTGTATCCGGTTTTGCCCCCGAGACAGTACTCGTACAGATATTTTCCGGTAACCATGCTGTGCGAGAGTCTGTAGTAACGAGTGTCGGTTGTCTTGTTCGTCTGCGGAACGGAGTATGACTTAGTGTAGGATATTGCATTCATTATGGCAGGAGAGTTGATGACTGCACGGCATATAAGTGCCATATCGTGAGCCGTAGTGTAATGGTTGATATCGGTAAGACCGCTCGCGTTGGAAAAATGCGTGTTGGTGCAGCCGAGCTCCTCGGCTCTCTTATTCATCATAGTGGCAAAATTTGCAATTGAACCGCCGACATGCTCGCCGAGTGCGTAAGCCATATCGTTGGCGGATTTAATCAGCATGATATTGAGCGCCTGCTCTACCGTAAATTCCTCATCTTTTTTTAATGCCGCCGAAGCATCGCCGTACTTTACGCTCGAGACGGCGTTGGCACTGACCATGAGCGTGTCGTTGAGACTACAGTTCTCAACGACTAAGAGAGCGGTCATAAGCTTGGTTACACTCGCGGGATAACATTTTTCCTCACTGTTTTTCTCGTACAATATAATGCCCGTATCAGCGTCCATGAGAATGCAGTTGCTGGATTCTATTTCGGGCGGCACCGGGTAAGATTCACTGCTATTACCGACAGAATCCGTCGAAGCGGCGGACACCGTGACGGCACTGCCAACCGTAATACCGGATAGCAGGCAGAGACATAAAGCGAATACTGTTAAAATGCGCAGATGGCGGGATGGTTTCATGTATAACTCCTATTATAGCTCCGTACGTTATGCTGTTTTATTATATTACCATAACTGTTTGGTTTCAAATATAAATGATTTTAAAGCTTTATTATGATTGTATTACATATTGTCCCAACTTTCCATAAAAAATTTGCAAGATTATGTTTTCTCTGCTAAACTGTAACTATCTATAGAGAAATGAGGCTTATTATGTCGGAAAAATTAGAGCTTTTTGTCCCGGGGCGTCTCTGCTTGTTCGGCGAGCACAGCGACTGGGCGGGACTTCACCGAAACATCAACTCGGCGATTATACCCGGAGAGGCAATCGTAACGGGAATAGAGGAAGGAATATATGCCACCGTTGAGGCGGCGGATAAGTTTATTATAGAGAGTGACCTTGGCGAGGAGACCTTTGTGTGTGACATGGACACACAGGTGCTCAGAAAAACAGCCTGCGAGGGCGGATATTTTTCATACGTCGCGGGAGTTGCTTCATATATTAATGAACATTACAGCGTCGGAGGTCTGAGGATTCACATAACGAGGAGAACGCTTCCGATGAAGAGCGGTCTTTCGTCAAGCGCAGCAATCTGCGTGCTGACCGCGAGGGGCTTTAATCAGATATACAAGCTCAAGCTCAACACGCTCGGAGAAATGAACATTGCATTTATCGGCGAGCAGCGCACCCCGTCAAGATGCGGCAGGCTTGACCAGGCTTGCGCGTTTGGTGTGAAGCCCGTCCACATGACGTTTGACAGCAATGAGGTGGACGTGGAGCCGATTACACTCGGTGGTACATTCTACTGGGTTATAGCTGATTTGAAGGCAGGAAAGGACACAATTAAGATTCTCTCTGACCTAAACAAATGTTATCCTTTTGCGGAAAATGACAAGGAACGCGCGGTACATGAGGCATTGGGAACGGACAACAAAGCATATATCGGGCGTGCGGCAGAACTTTTGAGAGCCGGGGACGCAGCGGGGCTTGGAGCTCTCATGCGTGAGGTTCAGGATAATTTTGACAGAAAAGTTGCGCCTGCAAGTCCTAATGAGCTCGCTTCACCGGTTCTTCATTCGGTGCTCAACGACAAAAATCTTGAAAAATGGATTTACGGCGCGAAAGGTGTCGGCTCGCAGGGCGACGGAACGGTTCAGCTTCTTGCAAGGGACGCCGAGTGCCAGCGCGAGGTCATAGACTATCTCAACAACGTGAGGGGGATGGAGGCATTTCCTCTTACGCTGAAGCCAAAGCAGGCGGTCAGAAAGGCGGTCATTCCTGTGGCGGGCTTCGGAACGAGACTTTATCCCGCGACAAAGGCAATAAAGAAAGATTTTCTCCCGGTACTCGACAAGGACGGACTTTTCAAGCCCGTGATAATGGTGCTTTTAGAGCAGCTTGTCCAGTCGGGAATCGAGGAAGTGTGCCTGATTATCGGCAGGGATGAGCAGCACATGTATGAGGAATTTTTTGCCCCGATGTCCAAGGAAAATTATGACAAGCTTCCCGAGGACAAGCAGAAATACGAGGACAGGCTTGTAAAAATCGGCAAAATGATACGATATGTGTATCAGGACGAGCGCCGAGGCTTCGGTCACGCCGTGTACCAGAGCAGGGACTTCGCTGCGGGCGAACCTGTGCTTTTACTTCTCGGCGACATGATATATGAATCACTCATCGGAGAGACCTGCTCGAGCCAGCTCATAAGCTGCTATGAAGCCCACGGACTTCCCGTGATTTCGATGCACGAGGTTCCGAAGAATCAGGTCGTCCACTACGGAATCATGCACGGAGTGTGGGAGAGCACCGACGAGGACAGCATGCGCCTTGACAGCATTGTCGAGAAGCCGACCGTCGACTACGCCGAGGAGAATCTTGCTGTCAAATGCAAGGGTGGCAGCAGCTACTTTGCCGTGTTCGGTCAGTACATTCTCACGGAGGATGTCTACAGGGTGCTCGAGAAAAATATACGCCTCGGCATCGAGAGCCGCGGCGAGATACAGCTCACCGATGCGCTCGAGGAGGTGCGCGCCACATCGGGCATGATGGGCTGCCGCATCAAGGGAAAGTCCTACGATGTGGGGCTGCCGCAGATGTATATAGAGACAGTGAGGGAGTTTGGGAGAGGAGAAGATATAAAATGAGACTTAGAAACGTACCGGGTGCCAGAGAGGCGATGGTTGAGAGCGAATATGTTGTAAATGAGCCGAAGGAGTACAAGGGCAGATGGAACGAGCTGTTCGGCAACAGCAATCCGATCCGCATAGAGGTCGGCATGGGCAAGGGTAGATTTATCATGCAGCTTGCCGCAGAGAACCCTGACATAAACTATGTGGGAATCGAAAAATACTCGAGCGTTCTTATCCGCGCACTTGAGAAGCAGGAGGAGGCACAGCTTCCGAATATTATTTTCATAAGAATGGATGCCGAGGAAATCACGGATGTGTTCGGCAAGGGCGAGGTCGACCGCATTTACCTCAATTTCTCCGATCCGTGGCCGAAGGACAGACACGCTAAGAGACGTCTCACATCGAGACAGTTTCTTGCGAGATACAACGAGATACTCAAGAAGGACGGAACGATTGAGTTCAAGACGGACAACAGGGTGCTGTTTGACTTCTCGGTTGAGGAGGTCGAGCCTGCAGGCTGGAAGATAGCTGCCATAACTTACGACCTTCACAATGATGCCAAAATGAACGAGGGCAACATTATGACCGAGTACGAGGAAAGGTTCTCGGGGATGGGAACACCGATTAACAAGTTTATACTCGAAAGATAATCACACATTATTCCTTCACGGTCATATATTATTATAGAAGAAATGACTGTGGGTGGACATACGGATGGGCAAGGGATATGAATGTAGATTGAGGTGTTTTGCCTACACGCACAAGAAGCTTAACAAGCATTTGTGCCAGTTCAAGAAGTCTCTTGATGAGCTCGCGGATGCGCTGGGATGCGGAAAAAAGAAAAAGTGCGGGTGAGAGGTATAAAAAAACTCCTCAAGGGATGTAGCCTTTGAGGAGCTTTTGCTTTTATTTGAGAAACATCCTTATCATCCTGTCCATGAACCCGCTGTAAGGCTGGTAGCGCATCGGCAGGTCGAGCCATGTCTTTTTGTCCACGATGCTTTTGCGGTGCGAGAAGGTGTTGAAACCGTCGCGTCCGTGATATGAGCCCATACCGCTGCCGCCGACGCCGCCAAAGCCCATGTTCGAGGTGGCAAGATGGATTATCGTGTCGTTTATGCAGCCTCCTCCGAAACTTACGGAGGAGGTTATTTTTTTGATGAAAGTCTTATTTCCGGAAAATACATAGAGGGCAAGCGGGTGGTCGTGGCTGTTAATCTGCGCAATCATGCTGTCGGTGTCGCTGTATGAAAGGACAGGCATGACGGGTCCGAATATCTCTTCCTTCATCACTGCATCGTCTTCCGTGACATCGCGCATGACAACGGGTTCGATGCGGAGGGAAGCGGCATCTGAGGCACCGCCGAACACGAGCTTGTCTTTGTCTATGAGACTGAGAATACGGTTAAAATGTTTCTCGTTGATTATTTTGCCGTATTCGGCATTTTCAAGAGGTTTGTCCGAAAACTGTCTTACGATTTCTTTTTTCACATATTCAATGAATTTTTCATATACGGAGCTGTGGCACAGAACGTAGTCGGGAGCGACGCAGGTCTGTCCGCAGTTGAGATATTTGCCGAATACAATTCGACGTGCGGCGAGCTTCAGGTCAGCATCGGGAGCGATGATGCAAGGGCTCTTTCCGCCGAGTTCAAGTGTGACAGGGGTAAGATGCTCTGCGGCGTGACGCATAACCTCTTTTCCGACAGCTTTGCTTCCCGTAAAGAAGATATAGTCAAAGTCAGCGTCTAACAGGCAGGTGTTCTCGGCACGGCCGCCCGTGACAACGGCGACATATTCAGGGTTGAAACATTCGCCGATAATTTTACTGATAATCCTGCTTGTGGCAGGCGAATATGCGCTTGGCTTTACGATGGCTGTGTTGCCTGCGGCGAGTGCGTCTACGAGCGGCTCCATCGTGAGCAGAAACGGATAATTCCAAGGGCTCATTATGAGCACGGTTCCGTAAGGCGATGGCTTGACATAGCTTTTTGAGGCAAACTGCGCGAGCGGGGTGGCAACGGTCTTTTCGCGCATAAAGCGTCGTGTGTGCGAGAGCATATAGCTTAATTCACTGAGTGTAAGACCAACTTCGCACATATAACTCTCCTGTGAGCCTTTGCCAAGGTCGGTTTTGAGGGCAGTCATGATGTCGCGCTCGTGAGCTTTGATACAGTCCTTTAATTTTTTTAGCGATTTGATTCTGTAATCATAGCCTAAAGTGCTGCCTGTGGCAAAAAATCTGCGCTGTGAGGCAATAAGATTAGAGATTTCTGATTTATCCATAATTCCTCCATGATAATGTTTTGAAGTGATTCGGTTAGAAAAACAGGCTTTACGTTATTCCTGCACCGCAGTATAGAAATGCTCGAGTTCCTTCGCGTTCATGAGCACCGGAACAGGGTAGAGCGGGTTGCCCTCGGCATCCGCGTGACGGGCAAGTTCAGGGATATCTTCTGTCTTTATGCCCGGAAGTGTGCGGCCGAGTGAAAATTCGTCGAGCATGTCCTCAATCGCACATATGAATTTCTCCGCGGCAACGCAGTCGGTGTCGTTCTCATCGGACAGACCGGCGGCATTTGCAAGATCGTGAAGCTTTCCCTGGATTGATGAGGCATAATCGCGCAGGACAATCGGCAGCAGGACAGCGTTGGCAAGTCCATGCGGAATGTTGTATTTTCCGCCGAGGGAGTGTGCCACTGCGTGAACATAGCCGACGTATGACACGGTAAATGCAACTCCGGCATAGTATGAGGAGTGAAGCATGTTGCGCCTTGCGGTCATATTATTGCCATCGTGGTAAGCCTGACGCAGATTGTGAAAAATCAGGTCTACAGCTTTTATCGCGGCGGTTCTCGTCTTTTTGGTGGTGGAGCGACCGATGTAAGCCTCAACGGCGTGCGTGAGCGCGTCAAGTCCCGTGGATGCCGTTATAAAGGGAGGAAGCGAGCGCGTAACCTCTGGGTCAAGCACGGCGTACTTCGGGATAAGCGGAAAATCGTTAATCGGATATTTGACGCGGGTTTCGGCGTCGGTTATTACTGCGGCGAGAGTTGTCTCACTTCCCGTGCCGGCAGTAGTCGGAACCGCAAAGAGAGGCGGGAGCGGGCGGATGACTTTCAGAATTCCCTTCATTTTCATGAGGGGAGTATTAGGGCGTGCAACACATGCTCCGACAGCCTTTGCGCAGTCCATGGATGAACCCCCGCCGAAGCCGATGAGTGCCTGACAATTGTTTTCCTTATATAAAGCAAGTGCTTCCGCGACGTTATCAGTGGTCGGATTGGCAACGGTGCGGTCGTATACTGTGCAGGAGATGCCATCCTTAGCCAGCAGTTCTTCAAGGTGGGCGGTGAGTCCGAGCTTCCGGATACCGGAGTCGGTGACAAGGAGTACTGAGTCAAGCTTCTTTTCTTTTAATTTGCCGACCAGCTCATCCATGCCGTGCAAAAGCTTCGGCGAGCGGTACGGAAGCAGAGGAATGGCTATTTTAAATACAATCTGAAATGTGCGGCAGTATGCCTTTTTAAAGATATTCATGTGAAAAACCTTCCTTATTCTGTGTAGTTTTCGAGATTGTGAGCTATGAGAAGCAGCGAGCGGTAGAATTCGACGCGTTGCCTGTCCGTGAGTCCTGCACCTCCGATTTCCACGGCGTGCTTGATTGCCTGCTCAATGTGCAGGGCTGCCTCTTCACCCTCATCGGTCAGAAAAATCGGTACACGGTACTTTCTGCCGTCCGAATCCGCATTGCGTATGAATCCCTGGCTTGTGAGTTCCTTGACGGCACGGCTTATGGCTGCCTTATCTACGTCGCACAGCTCGCATAGCTGCGACGGCGTGAGCCCGTCCTCGTGTTTTTTCAGCTGAAATAAAATCATGACGTGGTTAGCCTTAAGACCATAGGAATTGACTTCGTTGGTCTTTATTTTCTGCACACTTTTGTAAATCTGTGATATGGCGGTTGTGAACTGCTCGAAACGATTGAACATGGGGAGCTCCTTTACAATAAATAATTGTTGATAAATCAACAAATTTGTTTTTAAAATACTACAATCGATTAGGATTGTCAATTAAAAAATAGAATATTAAAAAATGGATATTATGGGATGAAATGTATATAATACACATAAATTAGAAACATATTGGCAAATTAAATTATATAATTATGGACAAAATGTATGATTATAATGTATAATTTGTTCTGATAAACAATTAGGATTGATATTTCTATCTAAAAAGAGGTGCTTGGCGTGGAAAATAAGTATTGTGTGAGAATTATAAAATCGGAAATTCATAATTTTAAAAATGTTATTAATGGTGAAATCAGGTATGTAAATTATGGGAGTGTTAATAGATGTGGTGAACTGACAAACACGGATATTGTGGGAATATATGGTCAGAATGGTTCAGGTAAGACGGCACTTATAGAAGCAATGGATATTCTTAAATACATTATAAGTGGTAAAGCAGTTCCATTCGATATGTATGAAGGAATACTTGGATCAGAAAGAATGACAAAACTGGTAACAGAATTTTTCATTGAACATGACAACGACAGATATAAAGCTGTTTATGAAGTTGATTTGGGCGTTGACTCGGAGAATAAAGGAATACAGATTAAGAATGAAAAATTAAATTATTGGACAAGAGGAGCAGATTGGAAGGCGGAGAGATGCGTTGAGTTTGAAAATCCATATTATAATAGTGTGGATTTGTTTTCCAACCTTAAACTGAGTGTAACATCAAAAAATGTAAAGCTGTTGCAGAATGTTGAGTTTTTGGCTAATATGCAGAATCTGGCTTTAATATGCTCACAAAAATATATATCAGTATTTTTTAACTCACTAGTCAAGGATAGCGTGGAAAATTCGGATAGTGATAAAGAAACTCAAGCATTTTTGGATGTTATAAAAGGAATTATGCAATTTGGCTGGGTTGATTTGAGAGTGATAAAGGTTAATCAGCTGGGAAGCATAAATAATAGCCAGACTATTCCAATCAATGTTCATAGAGAAACCAATTCCATGATAATGCAGGGATTAATACATCTGCATATAGTCGGAGTAAGTGAGATTCCTGAAATATACTATAATCAGGTTGAACATGCAATTAATGCAATCAATATTGCAATGCGGGCAATAGTACCGAATCTGCAAATAGAATTAGAGAAAAAAAGTGAAATAGAAAAAAAGGATGGAACAAAAGTAATTCAGGCTGATGTATATTCCAATAGAAATGGAAAGCGATTTTTAATCAGGTATGAGTCAGAGGGAATTAAAAGAATAATATCAATTCTTAATTATTTAATATCGGTTTACAATGATAAGGGAGTTTGTCTTGTAATAGATGAGCTTGACTCCGGTATTTTTGAGTATCTGTTAGGTGAGCTGCTCGGAGTGCTTCATAGAGAAATGAAAGGCCAGCTCATATTTACGTCGCATAATTTGAGAATACTTGAGAAGCTTGATTCGAAGAATATTGTCTGCTCCACCATTAATCCGGAAAACAGATATATAAGGCTGACAGGAATTGAAAAAAATCATAATAAACGCGATTTCTATATCAGAACACTGACTGTTGGAGGACAAAGCGAGGAATTATATGATGAGGATGACCTTATCGCCATGGGATATGCATTCAGAAAAGCAGGAGGAGCGGATAATTCCAAGGTAAAGCTGACATTCTCTCCGGAATTTGAAGAAAAACTTAGAGAGGAAGAATAAAGGGGAAATGAATGAAGAAACCGAAGAAAACAGTACTTTTTATTGTAGAAGGAATATCGGATAAAGAAGAGCTGGAGAAGATTTTTAAACAGATATACAAAAATAATAAAGAAATAGAATTTACATTTGCACAAGGCGATATTTCAAGCGACGAAAATACAACGGAAATGAATGTCGAGGATAAGATATATAATATAGTTTTGGACTTTATGAAGGATAAGAAATTGAATAAAGCGGATATATGCCAAATAATTCAGTTGTTTGATATGGATGGGGCTTATATTCCTGAAGAGAATATAGTAGAAGGGGACACGAGTCAGCTGGTATACTCAACATCAAATATAAGCTGCAAGCAAAAAGAAAAGGTTATAAAAAGAAATGCTGCAAAGCAAAAAATAATTAATTATCTTCTTGAGAAAAATGATATAAAAGGTATAAATTATGAAATGTATTTTATGTCGTGTAATCTCGACCATGCATTATACAATCAGATTAACCTGGACCATAACATGAAGGTTCAATATGCTGACGCATTTTATGAAAAATTCCTGAGAAAAGAAAAAAAGTTCATTCTATTTCTTAAAGATGAAGTTGTAAATGGCGTTCCGGATACAATGGCAGCGTCGTGGAGATATATCCGTGAGGATGTACATTCACTTGAGCGTCATACTAACTTACATATATATTTTGCTCGATATCCGGTAGCGGATGGAATGCTGTAAAGGAGGTCAAATCATGATAATCAGGAACCATTACCGTGCACAGCTGACAGACGGCTGTGCGGATATAACTGCTGCAGCAGAGAGCTGCAAAAACAATGCACAGCATCTTATAGATGCCGGAAAACTGCTGACGGCTGCATTATATCATTATGAGAATATGCTTTTTCTGTACTACGAGGAAGTCAGGGAGGATGAGAGTACACAGGCACTTGATGCCGGCTCTTTTATGGCGCCGCTTGCACCGATGCTTGAGAACTGGCCTGCGGACGGCGGCAGTGTGAAGTGGATGAAAATGTTCCATATATATTATCATAATATTCCCAAAAGCGTGGAACAGTGGCAGCAGGACAGACATCCGGAGCACAGACGCGGAAGAATCGCGAAACTCAGGGAGGATAAACTGTTTGAATATGTATATCACCATGTCGCGATTGTGAATGAAGGACTGCTCCGCGGGGATAAGTACCAGTCGATTGCACTTTATGGGGATATCTTGTTCTCGTATTTTGAGGAACCGCGCTCAAGCGTGAATATAAAGGAGGACTATGAGCATGAATCACAGGCGATAGAAGAATGGCTTGCGGTCGACCCCGAGAGCCACTTCATACCGTTCCCGGAGGCAGACGGCGCGAACTTCCTCATAATACCTGAATACTTTACGGTTGGAAGATAATGCAGAGCATAGGCGTGAGAACAACAATGTATTATTAATACGGCATGCCATACATAAATAAAAATCACCCCATATATATTTGGCAAACTTATGGCTACATTGTTGCCGAATATATATGGGGTGATTTTTATTAGGGTTGAATCCATTGTTATTTCCCCGCCCCGCATATCTCCCGCTCAATCGCCCTCCTGCTATAGCTGTCCGCTACGGGAACGCGAACCACGGAAATCCCGATGCTCTCAAGCACGGCATCCTTTAGGAGGTCATTCTCGTAGTTGCGCTTGTTCTCATGGGATTTGTCATCAAGCTCTACCACGACGAGCGGAAGGAAGCTGCGGTCGCAGAGGACAAAGTCGACGTGCTTGGACTTGACTTTGCCGAAATACTTCATGTATGTGTTGTAGTCGTCGGCACGGGCGGTCCGTGCTATGTCGGCAAAGATACCCACGCCCTCTCCGAGCCGGCGTTTATTTCGGTGCTGGAAGTGTTAACCGCCAACGGCGTCGACGTGATCGTGCAGGAAAACAACGGCTTCACCCCGACGCCGGCGGTCTCCAACGCGATTCTGGTGCATAACAAAAAAGGCGGTCCGCTGGCGGACGGCATTGTGATCACCCCGTCACACAACCCGCCGGAAGATGGTGGTATCAAGTACAATCCGCCAAACGGCGGCCCGGCTGATACCAACGTCACCAAAGTGGTGGAAAACCGCGCCAACGAACTGCTGGCCGCGGGCCTGCAGTTCGTTGGCGCGGTTTTCCACCACTTTGGTGACGTTGGTATCAGCCGGGC
>UQZF01000018.1 GCA_900545455.1 uncultured Eubacteriales bacterium | reverse complement strand
AAGTACGTTGTTAAGTAACTAGAATATTTGTTTGTGAAAAACAAACATAAAAAAATGTTGTTTTTTCATAAAAAATATGTGGAAGGATTACGGTATGGCAGTGAAAAAAAGGAGATGCCGATATATCGGGGTGGCACTTGCAGCAGTCGCCGCAGCAGGAATGATAACGGGCTGTAACGGCAATGCAGATGCGGAGAACAAGGGAAACGTGACAGAGAGTACCGCCAGTGAGACAGAGAGCTTTATACCGGAGATTGCCGGAGTATATGAAGCGGAGGATGGCAGCTTTATAGGGAATGTAAAGGCCGACAAGGAAAAACCGGGGTACAGCGGAAGCGGATATGCTTCAGGTTTTTCAGCGGACAGCGACGGATGTAAGTTTGAGATTGATATAAAGGAAGCCGGATTTTACGACCTTGTATTCACAACGGCAAGCAACGGAGGCTACAAGGAGAATTACGTGACGGTCGATGGTCAGAGCGTAGGAAATCTGGTGTCGGAGGAGAGTACATTTTCAGATACGTCAATAAATCGTGTGTATCTTGAGACCGGAACGCATGAAGTGCTGGTACAAAAATACTGGGGGTGGATTTACTTGGATAAGCTTACGGTGCAGACATCAGAACCGATTGACGAGAATATATATAACGTGTCCGCACAGCTTGTAAATGAGAATGCGACAGAGAGTGCTAAGAGACTTATGAGCTATCTGGCAGACATATATGGAAAGAACATTCTTTCCGGACAGTACTGTGACACGGGACAGTTCGGCAAAGAGTTCGCGGTTGTCAACAAGGTGACGGGAAAATATCCTGCTGTACTGGGACTTGATTTTATCGAGTATTCACCTTCAAGAGTTGCGAACGGAAGCACATCAAAGGCTACGGAATATGCCAAGAGCTTCTGGGATAACGGCGGAATAGTTACATTCTGCTGGCACTGGAACGCACCGGAGAAATACCTTACAGGTGAATGGTGGTCAGGCTTCAGGACGGAGTCGACGAACATTGATCTGGCAAAGATAATGAACGGAGAGGATGAGGAGGGTTACGAACTTCTCATGCAGGACATAGATGCGATAGCACAGCAGCTCCTTATTTTGCAGGAGGCGGACGTGCCGATTCTTTGGAGACCGCTTCACGAGGCATCAGGCGGATGGTTCTGGTGGGGAGCGTCCGGGCCGGAGGCATACAAGAAGCTCTACATATTATTGTATGACAAGCTTACAAATGAGTACGGACTCAACAATCTCATCTGGCTGTGGAACGGACAGGATGCAGAGTGGTATCCGGGTGATGAGTATGTGGACATAATCGGTGAGGATATATATCCGGGCGAGCATGTGTACACATCGCAGGTAAATAAGTTCCTTGAAGCCGTCGACTACACTCAGGGAAAGATGGTTGTGATGTCGGAGAACGGGTGTGTATTCGACCCCGAGCTTGCTAAGAGGGACGGAGCAATGTGGGGGCTCTTCTGTACATGGGGGACGGAGTTTGTGGCAAAGAGCACATCAATCTATGCTTACAGTGAACAGTACACCGAAAAAGACATGTTAAAGAAAGCGTATGACAGCGACATAGTGATAACTCTTGATGAGGTGCCGAATCTCAAAGAGTACCCTATTAAGTAAATAAGTATATAGGACGTTGCGAAATTTAATTATATCACTTTCAGGCACGCTCCCGCTGCTTGCATCACTCAGCGGTTCATAATCGGCTGAAACACAGCCGATAAGAACCGGCGGATGCAAAGCGCCTGCCGGCGATATAATTAAATTTCGCAACTGTTCAACAATGAAAAGTATTGTTTATTTGCTTAAGTATAAGGGAGGTAGGAAACTTGAGAGATGCGGAAGTAAAAAAGAGCTTCAGCTTAAAGGACATTTTTAGTGGGAAGTTCTTTTCGTGGGACGGACAGTTTATGGGAATACTCAATGGATTCGGAGAACTCATAATGCTGAGTGTGGTATTTCTCGTGTGCTGTATCCCGATTGTTACAATTGGTCCGGCAGTCACTTCACTGTATTATGCGGTTATTAAGAGCGTGAGGAGAGGCAGGGGAACACCGCTCGGCGAGTTCTTTTCATCTATGAAGAGAACGATGGGGAAAGGGATTTTGATAACGGTGGAGATAATTGCAGTAGGGGCTGCATTATACATAGGATACAGACAGGCGGTTGCCATGAATGAAGCGGCTGCGGCAGGGCTGGCAGCGCATGATGGAAAGGTATTTGCAACGGTTTACATAATACTTGCCATTCTGCTGGCTGCGATGGCGGTATATGTTTTTCCGATTTTATCGAGATTTACAATGAAAACGGTGAACATATGGAAACTGGCATTTGTGATGGGAATACGTTTTTTTCCGGTCACAGCGGCGGTCGTTGTGGGAACGGCGGCACTTATATGGATTCAGATTTACATACTACCGATTCCGTGTGTTGCGTTCGTTCCGGGATGCTGGTGTTTCGTGGTGACATTTATGATGGAGAAGGTTTTACTGCACTATATGCCAAAGCCCGGGGAGGGTGAGGATGCGTGGTACTATAACAGCAATGAAGGCAGAGCTTGAATAAAGCTTGGCGGAAAGGAAGAGGGATGAAGCAGAATACCAGAAAAAGGGTTACTTCAGTGCTCGCGGCAGCGATGGCGGTACTTCTCATGCTTCCGCTCGGTTCGGCGCATGTCGAGGCGAGAACAGAGCTTGAGATGGATGACTATGACGACATAGTGAGCACATATTCGGTGGACGATTCGGTACTTGATTATAAGGAGTATGTAAATCAATTCAATGCCATATATCCTGAAAAATCAATAACCGTAGGTGCACAAGGGTGTGTAAGATACGATGAGAACGACGAGGAAGCAGAGCCTGTAATCTATAAAGACTATGAGGGAATGAGTGGAGACAGTATCTATACCAGCGAGAATTCACTCATAGAGTTTGAGGTGGATGTAAAGGAGGAAGGTTTCTACAACCTGTCACTTGAATATTACCCGGTGAAGGGCAAGAACTCAGCAATAGAGAGAAGCGTGTTCATCGATGGAGAACTTCCGTACTCAGAGCTTGCGCTTGTAACCTTCTACAGAATATGGGAGTACGATGCGGACAGTTATGTCGGAAATAACGGTTCCACACAATATATATGGGAGAAGGACAATCAGGGAAATGACTGCAAGCCTAGCATGAAGGAAAAACCGGAATGGGTGAGTGAGTATATGTATGACAGCGACGGATATGTAACGACTCCGCTTTCCGTATATCTTACCAAGGGTAAGCATACGGTGACACTCCTCTCAATGAGAGAGCCTATGGTAATTCACTCCTTAACACTCAGCAATGCGGAGGACAGACCTACATACGCGGAGGTCAAGAGTGCCAACGATGCGGCAGGCGTGAAGGATACGAGCGGAAAGCTCATCACGATAGAGGGTGAGAATCCTACAAGAACATCATCACAGATGCTTTATCCTATACAGGATCAGTCGTCACCTTCAGTTTCACCTTCAAGTGCCAAGATGCTTCTTAACAACACAATCGGAGGAAACTCATGGAGACTGGTAGGCCAGTGGATTGAATGGGATTTCGATGTCGATGAGAGTGGATATTACAATATATCGCTTTACGATTGCCAGAACTTCGTGCGAGGCATATATGTTTCAAGAAAGATAACAATAGACGGCGAGGTTCCTTTTAAGGAGATGGAAGCATACGGCTTTAAGTATGACCAGAGCTGGAGAGAGGATGTTCTCTCCGACAACTACGGAACACCTTATTCCTTCTATCTTGAAGCGGGACATCACACGATAAGAATGGAGGTTGTGCTCGGTGATTTCTCCGACATCATAAGCGAGGTTGAGGATTGTGTTAAGCAGCTCAACTCGATTTACAGAGAGGTCATAAGAGTTACGGGTGTTTCACCTGATACATACAGAGATTACCAGATTGAGAGAACGCTTCCTGAGCTTCACGATGAGCTCGTTGCGGTAAGAAATCAGCTCGACGCTGCGATAACATCACTCAGGGCACTCACCGGAAAGAAATCCGACAAGGAGACGGTGCTCCTCACAATGAGAGATCAGTTGGATGACCTGATAGCCGACGGAGATTACTTTGTAAGAGTTATCGGAACCTTCAAGATTAACGTGAGAGCCTGCGGTAACTGGGTAACACAGGTTATTGACCAGCCGCTTGCGATTGACAGAATCAATATCTACTCGTCGGATGTGAAGCCATCCTACGACAACACATCATTTTTCAGCAAGGCAGGTTACGAGTGCAAGAGACTCTTCTATTCATTCGTAATAGATTATAACCAGATCGGTAACGTGGCAGAAGATAAAGGCGACAGCCCGACGATAACACTCTGGATAGGTTCCGGACGTGATCAGGCAAACGTAATCAAGTCGATGATTGACGAGAGCTTCACCAACGAATACGGAGTGAATGTAAACGTACAGCTCGTCGATATGTCAACACTTCTTCGAGCGGAGCTCGCGGGTGAGGGACCTGACGTGGCAATACAGGTTGCCAACACCTCGGGAATTGCCGGAGCGGTTCTCAACACGGGAAATGATACACCTGTCAACTACGGTATCAGAAATGCGGTGCTCGATTTAAGTCAGTTCGATGATTTGGATGAGGTGCTCACAAGATTCTCGGATGCCTCGATGACGGCGTTTACCTTTGACGGAGCGACCTATGCGCTTCCTGAGACGATAACCTTCCCGGTTATGTTTTACAGAAAGGATATTTTAGCCGAGTTAGGGCTTGATATTCCTGAGACATGGGATGATGTAAAGGTTGCGATGACGGTGCTTGCAAAGAACCAGATGGAGTTCGGTATGCTTCCGAGTGAGCAGATATTTGCAATGCTTCTCTATCAGAATGGTGGAGAGTATTACACGGAGAACGGCAGCAGGTCACTTCTCGATTCGGATATAGCAGTCAATACATTTAAAGAGTACTGTGAGTACTACACGGATTTCAAGATTGATAAGGAGACCAGCGTTGAGGAGAGATTCCGTACAGGCGAGTGTCCGATTATCATAGCTGATTACACTACATATAACAACCTCGTCGTATCCGCTCCGGATATTGCGGGACTTTGGGATTTCGTTCCTGTTCCGGGTACGGTTAAGGAGGACGGAAGCATTGACAGAAGTACAGGATGTACGGGACTTGCAAGTATAATCATGGCAGACACGGAGTATCCGGATGCCTGCTGGGAGTTCTTAAAGTGGTGGACGAGTGCGGATGTCCAGACACAGTACGGAAGAGAGATGGAAAGTCTTATGGGTTCGGCGGCGAGAGTTCCTACAGCTAACCTTGAAGCTTTCTCCAATATGCCTTGGCCTGTAGATGATTATGAGGCACTTCTCGAAGCATTTGATTATGTTAAGGGAATTCCACAGGTTCCGGGCGGATATTATTCATGGCGTAACGTAAACAATGCTTTCTATACAGTCACAACAGAGACGGATACGGCATCTCCTAGGGAGGAACTCATGGATAAGGTAATCTACATCAATGCGGAAATCAATTACAAGCGTCAGGAGCTGGGACTTCCGCTTGATGAACAGGAATAGGAAAGGAGGAAGATAAATGGCACAGAATACAGCAGGTACAGTTTCGATAGACGAGTTAGCCTACAAGCAGAGAAAGCTCGGATACAGACTTAAAAAGAGCCGCGTATCTTACGCGATGATGGCACCGTATTTTATATTGTTTTTCCTCTTTACAGTGCTTCCTGTAGTTATATCGATAGCGTTCAGTTTTACATACTTTAATATGCTTGAACCTCCTACTTTCGTGGGCTGGAAGAATTACATCAAGCTCTTCCTTGAGGATGACATTTTCCTTATATCACTCAAAAATACACTCATATTTGCAGTGATTACGGGACCTGTGAGCTACATCTTATGTCTCCTCTTCGCATGGATAATAAATGAGTTCTCGGGAAAGTTAAGAGCATTCCTGACACTTATCTTCTATGCGCCGAGTATCTGCGGTAACGCATACATGGTATGGAACTTAATCCTCACCGGCGACCGCTACGGCTACCTTAACGGTATACTCTTAAAGCTCGGAATCATCGATGAGGCAATCCTCTGGATGAAAACAGAGAAATATGTCCTTCCGGTGCTGATAGTCGTTCAGCTCTGGCTGTCACTCGGAACAGGATTCCTCTCCTTCATAGCAGGCTTGCAGACGGTTGACAAGAGCCTCTATGAAGCGGCTGCGCTTGACGGAGTAAAGAACCGTTGGCAGGAGTTATGGTATGTAACACTTCCGTCCATGAAGCCGCAGCTCATGTTTGGTGCGGTAATGCAGATTACACAGTCCTTCGCGGTAGCTGATATATCGATACAGCTTGCCGGAAACCCTTCAGTCAACTACGCAGGTGCAACGGTAGTAACGCATCTTCTTGACTATGGTTCAGGAGGACGAATGGAGATGGGTTATGCCTCAGCGATAGCCACGGTACTCTTCCTTCTCATGATTGGAACCAATAAGCTTGTACAGCGTATCCTAAGGAGGGTTGGTCAATGAGTAAGGAAAATAAGCCGAAAAAGAAATTATTTAAGAGACGTCCGAGGGAAAAGAAGCTCAACCGTTCAATGGCGGGAAATACACTGTTGTTCGTGATAATGTTTATCTGCGGCGTGTTCATGGCACTCCCGCTTGTAATGATCATCAACAACGCGTTAAAGCCGCTCGATGAGATTTATCAGTTCCCTCCTAAGATTTTTGTAAGGAACCCTACACTTGAGAACTTCTCAGACCTGTTCGTGCTCATGAACAGCTCGTGGGTGCCATTCTCAAGATACATATTAAACACGATAATCATTACCGGCGGCGGTATGGTAGGACATGTGCTTTGTGCTTCGCTTGCGGCATATCCGCTCGCAAAACACAATTTCCCGGGCAAGAAGATACTTTTCAACATGGTAGTGCTCTCCATGATGTTCTCATGGACGGTAACACAGATACCACAGTATCTCATCATAAGCTGGCTGCACATCAACAACACCTACGCGGCGTTAATTCTTCCGGCTTGTTCGTTCGGTATGGGACTCTACCTCATGAAGCAGTTCATGGAGCAGCTTCCCGATTCACTCATGGAGTCGGCAAGACTTGACGGAGCGACAGAGTGGAGAGTGTTCTGGTCGATAGTTATGCCGAATGTAAAGCCTGCATGGCTTACGCTTGCAATCTTCCAGTTCCAGCAGATGTGGGGCAACACAGGAAGCTTATTCTTAAGAAACGAGGAGTTAAAGCCTCTGCAGTACGCATTGCAGCAGATTACGGCAGGCGGTACGGCGAGAGCCGGAGCAGCAGCGGCAGTTACATTTATCATAGCAGCAGTACCTATTATCTTCTTCCTGATATGTCAGAGCAACGTCCTTGAGACGATGACAACATCGGGTATGAAGGACTGACAGGAGGGTGGGCATGAGAAGAAAATTATCACACAGCTTAAAAAAGCTCACAGCCCTTCTTGCAGTGTTCGTGCTGGTGGGTATGAGCTTTACAATCCCGGTTGCGGCATCCGACGAGCCGTATGACACATACAACTATGATGACAGGGAAGATTTAACCTACACCCCTTCGGCGTACGAGCCGATAAAGGCGATTGCCGGAAACGGATTAAAGTATAAGGGTGAGAGCATAGGAAACTTCGTGTCACCACAGGATATATGCTATGCGGATGACGGAAATCTGTATCTTGCAGATACGGGAAACAACAGAATCGTTGTGCTTAACAACGATATGACGGAAGTTGTCAATATAATTGACAGCTTTACCAACAACGGAGTTAAGGATGGATTCAAAGCACCATACGGCGTGTGCATCTCAGAGAAAGGACAGCTCTATGTGGCAGATTCACAGAACCACAGAATAGTCGTTCTTGAGAAAGACGGAACACTCGTAAGAATCGTAGAAAATCCTGTGTCCCAGTCGCTTGAGGCGGGATATGTGTTCGTTCCTTTAAAGGTTACAGTCGATTACGCAGACAGAATTTACTGTATCGCGCAGAACATGTTCGAGGGAATCATGGTATTCGAGACAAACGGCGAGTTCTCAGGATTCTTTGGAACAATCGATGTAAAGATTACACTTTGGGAGAAGTTCTGGAAGAGAATAGCTACCAAGGAGGAGCGTTCCAAACAGCAGCTCTACATTCCGACAGAGTTCACGGGAATAGATGTCGATGCGGACGGATTCATATATGCGACCAACATTGATTCGGAAGGCGTTCAGGCTGTAAGACGACTGAACCCGAGAGGTGAGGACGTAATAAAGAAGGGTGAGAACGGAAATGTCGGCGGAGATTTGATGATTAACGGTCAGTCACAGTACGCGGGAGCATCACAGATTACGGATGTTGTGTACAGGGATAAGGGAATATACACACTGCTCGACAGAAAGAGAGGCAGAATATTCACCTATGACCACGAGGGCAACCTCCTTTACATTTTCGGAGGTCTCGGTACACAGCTTGGAACCTTCAACACACCTGTTGCGATAGAGGTTTCCGGTGATAAGCTGGTTGTGCTTGATGCATACAGGGCAGAGCTCACTGTATTTAACGCTACCGAGTACGGCTCACTCATCAATGAGGCAATAGCACTCAGATATGACGGTGATGAGACACTTGCGGTAGAAAAGTGGCGTGAAGTGTTAAGGCTTGACGAGAACAACGAGCTTGCCAATACCGGAATCGGTAAGGCATACCTTACGGCGGGTGATAACAAGAGCGCGATGAAATATCTCAAGCTCGGTATGAATGCCGATTACTATTCAATAGCATTCAGACGTTACCGAAATCAGGTGCTTGCGGATAACTTAAGCTACATACTTACCGGAATTGCGGTTGTGATTGTTGCGATTGTGGTTGTAGTGAAGGTCAGAAACAAAAAGCACGGGAAGGGAGGCGAGAAGGCTTGAAAAAATGGTTTTCCAAGGAAAAATGGAGTTACTTCGGATATACACTGACACATCCTATGGACGGTTTTTACTGGATTAGACATAAGGAATACGGAAGTGTACCGATAGCAATACTTATGGTCATTCTCTTTTCGATAAGCTTCTCGCTCAACAGATTGTACGCAAGCTTTGTTGTAAATGAGACAGATCCGAGAAGTGTCAACAGCATCACGGAGCTGGCAGGCGTGTTGATACTCTTCCTGTTGATATGCGTCGGCAACTGGTCAATCACCTGTCTCATGGATGGTGAGGGAAGATTTAAGGATATTATAATAGCGGTAGGCTACGGAATTACACCGGCTACGGTCGGACTTGTGCTCGCAACACTTTTAAGCCGTGTTATTGCGGACAACGAGCAGGCGTTTTACGGACTTATAATTGCAATCGGAATTGCGTATGCGGTTATATTGATACTCATGGGCATCATGCAGGTCCATAACTACACGCTCGGAAAGACACTTATAACATTGTTTTTGACATTTGTTGCAGTGCTTATAATTATATTCCTCGCATTGCTGCTTTTTAATCTGGTAAGTCAGGTAATTACATTCTTTAAGAGTATTTACCTTGAACTGATATTCCGATGAAAGGAAGGTAAGGGCTGTGAAGGATAAAAAGAAAAAAGTAAAAAGAAAATTAGGGCTCTTACAGAAAATACTTCTCGGAGTATTGGGAGTGGTGGTGCTTGCGGTACTTATATGGTTCGCATATTATATGTTCCACTACTATCTGTATGATGGTTACAAGCAGTATCTTACAGGTTATGAGACGGAGGCGGGAAGCGATTTCCACGCGGTGAAGGATTCCTCAAAGGACGTTGAGGGAATGGAGCTGGTTGCAGAGAATACGACACTTAAGCTCTACGCTTCACCTGACACCGGAGATGTTGCGGTATACGACAAGAGAAGCGGGGTCACGACTTACAGTAATCCGGTGGATGCGGATGAAGATCCTATTGCCAACAATACGAACAAGAATTACCTCAAGTCACAGTTCGTGATCAACTACTACAATGCAGCGAAAGCGATGGGAACCTACGATTCCTACAGCATGGCGGTTGAGAAAGGCCAGGTACAGGCACAGTCGATAGACAATGGTGTGAGATTTATCTACACTCTAGGTGATTTCTCGACCAATACAACGGGAATTGTTCCGATCTATCTTGACAAGAACAAGCTCGAGGAAATCTGCGGCAAAATTGATGAGACGGCACAGACCAATATGAGACGTTACTACTCGACAGAGGACGAAAAGACGGGAATGCTTGTACTCAACGGTGTAGCGCAGAAGAATGTCAAGACAATCAAGAAGATAACAGGTTATCTTGAGGAGGCAGGCTTTACCGAGGAAGATTACGAAGCACAGATGGAGCTTGCGGGAATAGAGGTTGCGCTTCCGCTGTCGTTCACGATAGCGCTTGAATACAGACTCTTAGATGACAGCATCGAGGTTTCGATTCCTTCTTCGATGATTGAGGAGAACGGAGGAGGAAAGCTCTACAGAATAAGACTTTTAGGATACTTCGGAGCGGCGGGAGCCGACGATGAGGGTTATCTGGTAGTTCCTAACGGTTCCGGTTCGTTAATCTACTTTAACAACGGAAAGAGCAATGTTGAGAATTATTCACAGTACATATATGACATTGATCCTCTCGCTGCGGACTACACGCTGCTTGAGAACACACAGAAGGTAAGACTTCCGATTTGCGGAATATGCAAGGAGGACTCGGACATTCTCATGTCGGTTGAGGACGGAGCAACGACAGCGTTCTTCACGGCGTCAGTTGCAGGAAGCAACACGAGCTACAATTACGTCAATACAACCTTTGTTGTCAGAGGTTATGATCTTCTCTCAATGTTCGGTTCGACGGGAAATGAGGCTGACCTTCCGCTTCTTGAAAATGACATGTATGACATCAACTATAAGGTGAGATACACATTCTTAGATGATGAGCACACAGGTTATTCGGGAATTGCGAACTATTACAGGGAAAGACTTATAAAAGAGGGCGTTCTTAGTGAAAAGACAGCATCCGGAGACATTCCTTTTTACTACGACATAATCGGCGGTGTGAAGGAGACGGCAAGCTTCGTGGGAATCAGATACCTAAAGGTTATGGCGATGACCACCTACGATGAGGCAGCGGATATAGCGCTTGACTTAAAGGATAAGGGAATTGCATACCAGGTAATGAACCTTCAGGGCTGGAGCAACGGTGGCTACTACGCGGATGTATATGATAAGATAACAGGTCTTGGAAAGCTCGGAGGAAAGAAAGACCTTGAGGTGCTCAGCGACACGATGGAAGGCATGGGCGGAAGATTATATGTTGATGTTCCGTTCCAGAAAGTCACATACATAAGCAAGCGCTACAGCGGATCTTTTGAAACATCACGTTATTATGGCGCAGGTTATGTGGCAAGATTCGGAGCACACAATCCGGCTAATCTTAGAATAACCTCTTCGCTCGGATATGATGAGAACATATATGATCTTGTATCTCCTAAATATCTGAAGAGATATGTGGATGCATTTATAAAGAAGTTCAACAAGCTTGATGTAAGCGGTATAGGACTCAGGGATTTAGGTGATGAAGTGCATTCAGATAAGAAGAGAACGGAGTTCATCAACAGGGAGGAAGCACTCGACATCGTCAAGGCACAGCTTGATAAGCTTGCAGGAACAGGTAAGAACATTCTTATCAACGGCGGAAATGATTACAGCTTCAAGTACGCTACGGACATCATCGATGTCCCGTTAAGAGACAACGAGTTCAGAATAATAGATGAGGAGATTCCTCTCTATGAAATGATAATTCACGGTTACATTGATTATGCCGGGAGTCAGCTCAATTTCCATGACTCGGCGGACAACACTGAGATAACACTCAGAATGATTGAATACGGTGCTTCCCCGAGATATGTATTTACCAAGGAGAGCGCAAGTGAAATGAAGTACACTGCACTCAACAAGTTCTACGCAACCAAGTATGATAACTGGTGCGATGAGGCAGTAAGCGTATATAACGAGGTAAACGGAATATTAAAGTATGTAAGCGGAGAGACGGTTGTCAAGCATGAGATAAGAGACAGCGGAGTCAGAGCGGTCACATATTCCAACGGCGTTGTTATATATGTAAACTACACGGATTATGATGCAGTCGAGGACGGAATCACAATTCCTGCACACGGCTATCAGAAAGGAGGAAAATAATGAAGCAGAGACGAGGCTTATCACTTCTTCAGAAGAGAAACGCAAAGGGCTTTATGTTTATCCTCCCATGGCTGGTCGGATTCATCGTATTCTATGCACGAAGCCTGTTCATGACGATTCAGTTCTCACTGTCGACCATGGACACGACTTCGGCGGCAGGAGGTTATACGTTACAGTGGGCGGGGCTGAGCAATTACCTGTATGCATTCAGAGTTCACGGAACATTTAAGCAGATACTTACGACATCAATACTTAATATGCTTGTTGATGTACCGCTCATAACATTTTTCAGCTTGTTTATGGCGATACTTCTGAATCGTAAGTTCAAGGGAAGAACGATTGTGAGAGCAATTTTCTTCCTCCCGATAATCATGAACGCAGGAGCCATCACATCGGCGATGGAGCTTGCAAGAACAATGATGTCGGGCGGTATCTCATCGGGGGCAAGCGAGATTTCCGATGCGGCTGCATCAGGAGTCGACGTGGCATACTTTATAGAGCTGTTTAAGAATCTGGCGATGCCGGATAAGCTCCTCGATTACATAGTTGCAGCGGTTGCCCGAATCAATGACATCATATCGGCATCGGGAGTGCAGATTATCATATTCATAGCGGCACTCCAGTCCATACCGGGTTCAATGTACGAGGTTGCCAAGATTGAGGGAGCAACAGCGTATGAAACCTTCTGGAAGGTAACATTCCCGATGGTTATGCCGCATATAATTACAAATGTGGTGTATACGGTTGTCGACAACTTCGCACAGAGTGATGTCGTCCAGCTTGCTTATGATACTTGCTTTAACAAAGTAAATTACGGTCTGAGCTCGGCGATGAGTGTTGTATCAACGGTTATCGTATGCGTAATTCTCGTTCTTGTATGCGGATTCATACAGAAGAGAACATTCTACTACAATTAAGGAAAGGAGAACCGATATGCAGAAAATCAAGATGGATGCACAGACAAAGAACAGCCTGAGCGCAATGCAGCGCGGTGCAAAGAAGGGAATCTTAGGTCTGGCACAGTTCGTGGTTATCGTGGGTATCTGCTATGTAATAGTGGCACCGATACTCGGAATACTGGTAAGCTCCTTTATGTCGGACGGAGATGCTTACAGCCCTATGGTGTACATGATTCCGACAGCGCCTACGCTTCAGAAATACAAGACGGTTATAGCACGTCTTAATTACTTCCCGACAATGGGAAGAGACCTGTTGTATACATTGTCATTAATGGTGATACAGGTGCTTATCTGCTCGATGGTCGGATACGGATTTGCGAGATTCAATTTTCCGTTTAAGAAATTGTTATTCGCATGTGTGGTTGTCATGATCGTAATTCCAACCAACACGATTATGCTTCCGTTATACATGACATTTAAGAACTTCAATCCGTTCGGGCTTGCAACACTGATTAACGGGAAGAGCATCAATCTTCTTGGAACACCGGTGCCGATGTACATAATGACGTTCTTAGGATGCGGCCTGCGTTCAGGTCTGTATATTTATATCTTTAACCAGTTTTTCAGAGGACTGCCAAAGGAAATCGAGGAGGCAGCCTTCGTGGACGGCGCAGGAGTATGGTACACATATTTCAGAATCATGCTCATGAACGCCATGCCGTCTGTCATTACCGTTGCGGTATTCTCAATGGTATGGCAGTACAATGATACTTTTTATGCGAAGTTATTTCTGATTAGCGAGAACATCGTAATCAGTAAGAAGATTTCATCCCTGACGGCGGTAATCGCCAACGAGGATAAAATCTTAGATACAACAATCCAGCAGTTGTACCTTGATGCCGGTATCATTCTCATTATGGTGCCAATCGTACTGATTTATGTTTTCCTGCAGAGATACTTTATAGAGGGTGTAGAAAGAAGCGGTATTGTAGGATAACCGCTCGCCACAAAAAAGGAGGAGAAGGCGTGAGACGTAACAAATTATTAGCCTGCCTTATGGCAGGAACAATGGCAGTATCCCTTACTGCATGCAGTGGTAATGCAAACAGCGATACCACAACAGCCCCAAGTACTTCAGAGGCTGTGACAACAACAGAGGCTGCAACAGAGACAGCTACAACGGAGCCGGGTGTAACATCAAATGCGAGCATCGACTTCGAGGATGGTCAGATGGGCTTCGTGGAGGTGTACAGTGCACCTGCCAACGCAGCAGATGTTGAGCTGGGCATAGTTGACTTTGACGGCAGCAAGGCACTTGAGGTTAAGAATCTCAGCGGAAAGGTTCCGTTTGTGGGAATCGATGTAAGCAGTCTTTGCGGAGCGGACACAGCAAAAATTGCATCCGTATCGATGAAGATTGGTGTTTCCTATGAGGACGGAAGTTTCAGTGCATGTGCAGGTAAGATTACAACCTGGACAGGTGAGGATCTTGTTCAGACAGGTTATGACTGGTCCGTATACATGGAGAGCAAGAACCCTAAGATTGCTACAGTCGATGTATCCGGAGTTCCTTTTGTAGCAGATGCCAACAATATTATGGTGCTCTCACTTGATACAGACAATGGTGTTGACGCAGGTCATGGAAATGCAACACTCTATGTTGATGATATTACATTCTATGATGCGTCCGGAAATGTTCTGACAGCAGATAAGAGCGTAGCATTTGCAGCTCCTGCAGGCTATTCGGACAGCGGAAGAGATTCTTCCAACCTCTTTGCAGTGAAGAATGCAGTGGAGTTCGAAGGCTTCCAGACAAGCGCAGATGCTTGGGCACAGGCAGGATTTGCAATGCCTCAGGAGATTCTTGATGCACTTGTTCCGGGCTCGGTTGTAGAGATTGAGTACAAGTCAGAGACAGGAAATATGTGGCTTGTAATGAACGAGGCACAGGCAGGCTGGATGAGAGTAGGTCAGGCTGGAACCGATGATCCTGCATACCAGAACAATTCACATAACATTGCACAGGTTACTTACGAGCAGCTTGCAGCACTCTGCACGGATGATGTGAGCACATGGGGAAGTACGATGCAGTGTGAGTCCGACGGCGCTTGGGAGGTATTCTCGGTTAAGGTTGGACAGCAGGCAAAGAATATTGCCGTTGTAAACGGTGTTGATTTTGCAGGTTTTGCAACAAAGGCAGGAGCTTGGGCTCAGGACGGTTTTGATATGCCGGAGGAAATTATCAATGCACTTGTACCTGGTTCTGTTGTAGAGGTTACTTACAGTTCAGAGACAGGAAACATGTGGCTTGTAATGCCTGATTCAGCAGCAGGCTGGATGAGAGTAGGTCAGGCAGGAACAGAAGATCCTGCACTCTGCGATGGTCAGAAGTGCTACGTTACATACGAGCAGATTGCAGCACTCTGCGGAGATGATGTATCCACATGGGGTGCAAGAATGCAGTGTGAGGCTGACGGCGAGTGGGAAGTATACAGCGTTAAGGTAGGAACGGCAGCAGAGTTCGCTCCTGTCAACAAGCTTGTTGCTTTCGAGGGCTTCGAGACAAGCGGAGACGCATGGGCACAGGCAGGATTCACAATGCCTCAGGAGATTCTCGATGCACTCGTACCGGGAGCAGTTGTGACAATTCAGTACTCATCCGAGACAGGCAACATCTGGATCGTAATGAACGAGGCACAGGCAGGCTGGATGAGAGTAGGTCAGGCAGGAACGGAAGATCCTGCACTTTGCAACGGAACATACGCACAGATTACATACGAGCAGCTCGCAGCACTCTGCACAGACGATGTAAGCACATGGGGAAGCACAATGCAGTGCGAAGCTGACGGAGCATGGGAAGTATATGGAGTATGGGTAAGCACACCGGCTACATCTGCAGAATAAATTTGGAGGAGTCAAAAATATGAGAAAATCATTAAAGAAAGTTCTTGCGACAGGACTTGCCGCAACAATGGTATTGTCCATGACAGCCTGCAACAACGGAGGAAGCAACGATACCACAACTCAGGGAAACAACGATACAACAACCGAGGCTACACAGAAGCAGTCGGAGGAGACAACAACACAGGGAAGCAATACAACACCAAGCGGTACACCGAGACATCTCACAATCGGAAGCTGGTGGGTTCAGTACTATGACAGTACACATACTTCCGTTGAGGATGACCCAAGCTACGCCGGTGACCTTGCAGCTGAGTTAAAGTTCGAGAATGTAAAGAAGATTGAGGATAAGTACAATGTAACCTTCGCATGGGAGAACCTTACTTATGCAGGTACAAGAGAGTCAATCAATACATCCGTTCTTGCAGGTTCACCTGACTGTGATATCTACCTTGTAGACCTTGGAATGGCTATTCCGGCAGCGATGAACGGACTTGCAACAGATTTAAAGACAGTTCTTCCTGCTGATGATGACCTCTTTACAACTCAGAAGAATATCAAGTATCTTGACCTCGGAGACGGAAAGGCATGTATTCTTAAGAGAGTTGAGGCGCAGAGTACGGTTGAGGCTACATATCCTCTTGCATTCAACAAGCAGCTTCTCGAGGACAACAACCTTGAAGATCCTAGAGAGCTCTATAAGAGAGGCGAGTGGACATGGGATAAGTTCATCGAGTACTGCCAGGTACTTACACAGGATACCAACGGTGACGGTACTGTTGATCAGTACGGCTACGGCGGATTCGGATTTGAGACATTCGAGCAGCTTATGATGAGCAACGGCGGTTCAATCGCAGCCGGAACAACAGAGACACTCTCAAGTGCACCTGTAGGCGAGGCTCTTCAGATGCTTCAGGATATGTATATCACATACAACGTATGCTACCCTTATGAGAATGACTCAGATACAATGAGATTTATCTACCGTAACGGAAACATCGGCTTCTGGCCTGGTGCAGCATGGATTGCAGCTTCAAATGCAGACTATGACTACAACGGTGCAGTAGGAACAACTCTTGAGTTCGATACATGTTATGTTCAGTGGCCTGTTGGTCCATCCGGAAACCAGGAGACCAACAAGGGTAAGATTACATCCGGTGAGTTCTACATTATTCCTGCCGGTGTTGAGGATCCACAGCTTGTTTACAATGTTCTCTATGATATGTGGAACTGGTATGACGGAGATACATCAATCCGTGATGACGAGGAGACACTTTACTGGTGGTATGCCGTAACAGATAAGGACCCTGAGATTCAGGATCAGAACTTTGACGTTATGTTCGATTGCGGAAGCAGAGAGCAGTTCGACTTATGGAACTCAATGGGTATCGAGTATGACCTTGAAAGCCTCATTAACGGTACCGTAACCGCTGCACAGTTCCAGGAGACATACAAGCAGCAGATTCAGGATGCTCTTGATGCATATTTTAATTAATTTTTAATTGTTTTGTAAGAACACCTCTATTAAAATAAGGATGTCGGGCTGCTCCTTAGAGGGCAGTCCGCATATCCCGTAAAATCAGAAAGGTGTAGAGGTTATGGCATCAATTTTCGGTATTGATTCTGCCTATGGCAGATTTATGAACAAGGTTGGAGATATTATTCTTCTAAGCATATTATGGATAGTGTGTTCACTTCCGGTTTTCACGATGGGCACGGCGACTTGCGCTGCGTATTATACGGCGGCGAAGGTGATAAGACATAATGGCGGGTATGTGTCGAAGGAGTTTTTCCGCTCCTTCAAGCAGAATTTCCGCGTGTCGATAGGGCTTAACCTGATTTATCTTGTGCTTGTTGTCCTGCTGTGGTTCAATTTTATGTTTTTTAATGGAAGTGCCACGGAGTCTTCATTCTATCTGAGATGTGTGTATATAGCACTTGGTTTTGTAATACTCGGGGTGATGCTGTACACCTATATATTGTTGTCGAGATTTGAACTTGGCAGCGGAAAATTGTTCAGCATGGCATTCGTCATGTGCTTCAGACATCTGAATATAACGGCAGCACTGGTGGGAATGTGTGCTGTGGCGGCAGTACTTATATATCTGATGCCGTGGGCAGTGCTTATTCTTCCGGGACTGGTATTTTACGGAATGACATTTCCGGCGGAACATGTTATGAAAAAATATATGCGCCGCCCGGAGAGCGGAAGTAAAGAAGAGGATATATGGTATTATAACTGATGGGAATGGTGATGTATGGCTAAGAATGTGACTATGAGAGATATAGCAAAAAAGGTCGGAGTCAGTACGGTAACGGTGTCGAAGGCATTGACTGACAAAGACGGCGTAGGCTCTGAGCTCCGTGCAGTGATTAAGGCTACTGCCGAGGAAATGGGTTACACATACAGCGGAATCGGTGACGGCTTCCGCCGTGGACGCAGCTATAATATCGGTGTTATTGTCGAGGAACACTATGTGGACAATTCAACTACGGTTTTCCCGTTCTATATGAAAATGTACAACAGCATCAATAAACAGATGTCACAGTTTCATTATTCGGTAATTATGGAGGCGATTACGTCTAAAATGCTTGCAGATCACAGAATGCCGGATATTGTAACTGAGAGAAAGGTTGATGGAGTCATTGTGCTTGGGCAGATGAAATCGGACTACCTGAAGGTGCTCAGGGAGAATAAGCTTCCGGTTGTATATCTGGATTTCTATGACAGGACAATGGAAGTTCCGAGTGTTATAAATGACAATGTATACGGAACATATATGCTTACAAACTATCTTGTGAGTATGGGGCATAGGAAAATCGCCTATGTGGGGAGCATTGATGCTACCGCAAGTATCCTTGACAGATACTTGGGATATTATCGTTCACTTCTGACACATCAGTTAAAAATGCCTGACGATTACATTATTCCCGACAGAGATGATGAAGGATATTTTATCGATTTACAGATGCCAAAAGAAATGCCGACAGCATTCGTGTGTAATTGCGATGGAACGGCGAACCTCCTTATGAAACTTCTTATAAGCAGAGGGTATCGCATTCCGCAGGATATATCGGTTGTTGGATTTGATAATTATTCGGCGGAATTTGATTACAATTTGCCGAAGCTTACAACTATAGAAGTTAATATTGAAGAAATGACTAAAAATGCAGTAGAAATGATTATACGTCTTTTAAAAGGCGAAGAAAATCTTGGCGGGCGCAAGGTCATAAGCGGCAAGCTTATAATCCGTGATTCGGTTGCGCAGTGCCAAATGTAGGAGGTATGTATGTCAGAACTTAAAATGATTGCACCTGCAGTGCCAAATGTGCCATGGCAGGACAAGCCTGAAGGACACAAGGGAGCTCCGGTATGGAGATATTCCGAGAACCCTATAATAGACCGCAACCCTCTCGAGAATGTTGCGAGAATTTTTAACAGTGCCGTTATGCCTTATGAGGGAAAGTTCATCGGTGTATTCCGCGGGGAGCAGACGAACGGTATTCCATACATTTATCTTGGAAGAAGTGATGATGGTATCCATTGGAATTTTGACAGGGATAAGATTCCTTTTAAGGATGAGGAAGGCAATGATTTCATGCCGATATATGCTTATGATCCGAGACTTGTAAAGGTTGAGGACACATATTACATAATCTGGTGCCAGGATTTCTACGGAGCAGCAATCGGAATGGCAAAGACAAAGGATTTTAAGACATTTACCAGACTTGAGAACCCGTTCCTTCCGTTTAACCGCAACGCGGTTCTGTTCCCGAGAAAAATTAACGGTAATTTTGTGCTTCTGTCACGTCCTTCCGATTCGGGACATACACCGTTCGGAGATATATTTGTGAGCGAGAGCCCTGACCTTGTATACTGGGGCAAGCACAGACATGTGATGAGCCGCGGAAACGAGTGGTGGGAGTCATTAAAAATCGGAGGCGGTGCAGCTCCTATCGAGACGAGCGAGGGCTGGTTGTTGTTCTATCACGGTGTAAGCGGAACCTGCAACGGATATGTATATTCCATTGGTGGAGCGATACTTGACATTGACAATCCGTCCAAGGTGCTTTACCGTTGTGAAAACTTCCTTCTCACACCTGAGCAGTGGTATGAGGAGAGAGGCTTTGTGCCTAATGTAACCTTCCCATGTGCCACAATCCATGACTCCGAGTCAGGAAAGATTGCAATTTACTACGGCTGTGCAGACAGCTATGTAGGTCTTGCATTCACAACACTCGATGAGATAGTGGGTTATATCAAGGAGCACAGCGTTGTCAACTCTACCGATACTGAAATCGGAAAGAGATAACGTCCGATCCGTTGACAGAGAGGAGAGCTATGCAGAACTTTACAGATAGTATAAGAGTCGGTATAAGCATCGGCAATACGCTGGATTCATTTGATAAGTCCATTAAAATTACGGATGCACCGGAGAAAACGGAGACGGCATGGTTTAATCCGGTTATCACTCAGGAGCTGGTGGATGCATATATTGCTGCCGGATTTAATATCATAAGAATACCTGTGACGTGGACAGGACATTTCGGTGATGCACCTGACTATACGATAGAAGCATCGTGGCTGAGACGTGTTCGTGAGGTCGTTGATTATGCATATAAACGTAAGGTTTACATAATACTGAATCTCCACCATGAGGATTGGAATTATCCGTATTATGAAAATGAGGAACGTGCGTGCCTTATAATGACAGCACTCTGGAGTCAGCTTGCGGCAGAGTTCGCGGAGTACGATGAACATCTTATATTTGAGGGTCAGAATGAGCCGCGAAAGGTCGGAACACCGCTTGAGTGGAACGGTGGTGACGAAGAGGGCTGGGATGTGGTGAATTCCACAAATGCAGCTTTTGTTAAGGCTGTGAGAGAAGGTACAGGCTGCAATAAGTCAAGATATCTTATGATTCCGGGGTATGCTGCTAATTGTACGGAGGGAATTAAGCATATTGAGATTCCGGATGACGACAGAATCATTGTATCGGTACATGCTTATGAACCGTATGATTTTGCACTCAACACACAGGGAAGAGACAAGTGGGAGCACGATACAGCAAAGATTGACAGCCTTATGGATGAGCTTAAGACAAGATTTACGGACAAAGGTATTCCCGTGATAATGGGTGAGTTCGGAGCAATGAGCAAAAATAATGAGGATGACAGGGCAGAGTGGGTTGAGTATTATCTTCGCGCAGCTGCCAAAGTGGGAGTCCGCTGCCTATGGTGGGACAACGGTCTTTTTGAGGGAGAAGGAGAGCGATTTGGATTGATTGACAGAAACACGTATGTATGTCGTTATCCGAAAATACTTGAAGGAATACAAAGAGCGTTTAAGTAAAAAGTATAAAGGGCAGAAGAACCGGGCGAATGTTACGGCTCTTCTGCCCTTTATCTTGCCATTCCACACGATTCATGCTATAATGACATACTATGATGGTATAAGTGTCATTGTGCCGTATCGGCGGTTTGTCAGAGGATGCGGCTGTGGGAGGATACATCTGTATGAAAAAAAAGATAAAATATAAAGGTCAGTTCAAGGTATATATCATGTGGCCGCTGTACTCGGCAATCCTTTTTCTGATTCTTGACATTGTGCTCTTTACGCAGAATATCAGGTGCGGGATTATAGGCGGTGTGTTTACGGCGATATATGGCGTGTTTGCCCTGTTTTTTCTGCTCAGGAGACAACCGCTTCTTACCAAGGCGATGGTTGAATTTGCCGCAGATTATGCGCAGGTTCAAAAAACACTCCTTGAAGACTTTAAGGTACCCTACGGGCTTATTGATGAGACCGGCAGAATAATATGGCTCAATCATGAGTTCAAGAATCTTCTTCACAGGGAGAGTGCGTACCGCAAGAGTCTTACGGCTGTATTCAGCGATATTGATGAGAAGGTTTTTGATACTGACGAGGAAGAGTTCTCCACGGACATTGTGTTTGAGGAGCGCAACTATCGTATGGATTTCAGGAAGCTTGCCATAGATTCGCTTATGGAGGACAATTCACTTCTTCAGGTTAAAAATGTTCCTTCTCTCATGGCGGTATATCTGTTCGATGAGACGGATATGAAGCATTACATTCAGAGAATCCACGACGAGCGCATAGTAGTGGGACTTATATATATAGACAATTATGATGAGGCTCTTGAGAGTATAGATGAACTCAGACGTTCTCTTCTTGCGGGACTTGTTGAGCGTAAAATCAGCAAGTATATTACCAACGGCAACGGAATTGTCAAGAAGCTTGAGAAGGATAAGTATCTCCTCGTATTCAATTATAAATATCTTGAGGTGTTGAGGGCTGATAAGTTCTCAATTCTTGAGGACGTTAGAACGACGGATATCGGTAATGCGATGGCGGTAACTTTGAGTATCGGTATTGCTGCGGGATACGAGAATTTTAATAAGAATTATGAGATGGCGAGAGCGGCAATTGATTTGGCGCTCGGACGCGGAGGCGACCAGACCGTAATCAAGGAAGGCGAGCAGACAACTTTCTTCGGAGGAAAGAGCACGACTGTCGAGAAGAATACGAGAGTTAAGGCGCGTGTCAAAGCGCATGCACTCAGAGAACTTATAGAGGTGGCAGACAATGTGATTATCATGGGGCACAGAATAAGCGATGCGGATGCCCTTGGTGCTGCCATAGGAATATATCGTGCAGCAAAGTCGCTTAACAAGCATGCCAATATTGTCCTCAATGATGTGACACGTTCACTGAGACCTACGGTTGAGACTTTTATGGGTGTTCCTGAGTATGAGGAGGACTTATTTGTAAAGAATAATGAAGTTATGCAGTATGTCTCTGCCAATACGCTTCTTGTGGTTGTCGACGTGAATCGCCCGGGATATACGGAGTGTCCTGAGCTGATAGAAAAATGCAGGACGATAGTTGTGCTTGACCACCACAGACAGAGTGGAGATACCATTGACCATGCGGTACTGTCTTATATTGAGCCTTATGCTTCATCGGCATGTGAGATGGTAGCCGAGATTCTTCAGTACATTGGAGACAATGTCAAGCTCAAATCAGCCGAGGCGAATGCAATATATGCGGGTATAATTGTTGATACCAACAACTTTACCAACAAGGCGGGTGTAAGAACCTTTGAGGCGGCGGCATTTATAAGAAGAAGCGGTGCAGATATAATTAAGGTCCGCAAGCTTCTGCGCGATGATATGAATGAGTACAAGGCAAGAGCAGAGGCGGTGCGCCATGCTGAGGTATACAGGGATAGTTTTGCACTTGCGGTATGCCCTAGTGCGAACCTTGAGAGCCCGACTATTGTCGGAGCCCAGGCGGCGAACGAGCTTTTAAATATTAACGGAGTCAAGGCATCAATAGTGTTTACATACTTTAACGATGAAGTATATTTAAGCGCACGTTCAATAGATGAGGTTAATGTCCAGCTCATAATGGAGAAACTTGGCGGAGGCGGTCACATGACGATTGCTGGAGCACAGCTCAAAGATATGACAATCGAGGAAGCGATAGAGCTTGTCAAAAAGACGCTGGACAATATGATAGAGGAAGGTGAAATATAATGGAGATTATTTTATTACAGGATGTTAAGGCACTTGGAAAAAAGGGTGAGAAGGTGAATGTGAGTGAGGGTTATGCACGCAATTTTATCCTTCCAAAGAAGCTTGGTATTGAGGTTAATGCCAAGAACATGAATGATTTGAAGCTTCAGAAGGCACATCAGGATAAGCTCGCAGCCGAGGCACTTGCAAGTGCAAAAGAGCTTGCAAAAGAGCTTGAGGACAAGATGGTTGTTGTTAAGCTTAAGTCCGGCAAGGATGGAAGAGTGTTCGGTTCCATATCCACGAAGGAAATTGCGGAGGAATTAAAGGCACAGCACAATATCGATGTGGATAAGAAGAAGATGGTTTTAAACGATGCAATCAAGGCACTCGGCAATTATGAAGTAGTGTGCAAGCTTCACAAGGATGTTACGGCTAAGCTTGTGGTTAAGGTTATAGAAGGTTAAGGACAGGTAGTACAAGATGGATGAGGCGTTAATAAGACGCGTTATGCCTAACAGTGTTGAGGCGGAGCAGTCAGTAATCGGTTCTATGCTGATGGACAGAGAAGCGATTATAGCAGCTGCGGATATACTTGTGGCAGACGATTTTTATCAGAAGGAATACGGTGTGCTTTTTCAGGCTATGGTTAATATACATTCCGAGAATAAGCCGGTGGATTTGGTGACTTTGCTTGAGCGCCTTAAGTCTATGGATGTTCCACCTGAAGTGTGCAGCATAGAGTTCGTCCGCGACCTGACCAATGCTGTTCCGACATCGGCGAATGTCAAGCAGTATGCCAATATTGTCAAGGAAAAATCAATACTGAGAAATGTTATTAAGGTAAATGAGGCTATCACCAACGAATGCTATTTGGGACGTGAGAGTGCTGACTCCATATTGGAGGAGACGGAGAAACAGCTATTCAAGCTGCTTCAGTCGAGAGGCGCAGAGGACATCACTCCTATAAAAGATGTTGTTATGGAGGCTATCAACCGCATTGAGGCGGCATCTAAGCAGAGCGGAAGCGTTACGGGTATTCCGACGGGCTTTACGGATTTGGACTACAGAACGGCAGGATTACAGCCTTCCGACATGATTCTCGTCGCAGCACGTCCGTCAATGGGTAAGACAGCATTTGCACTCAATCTTGCCGCACATGCGGCCTGCAAGAAGCATATTACAACTGCCATATTCAGTCTGGAAATGTCAAAGGTTCAGCTTATGAACCGTTTTCTGGCTATGGAATCAGGAGTGAGTGCGCAGAACATGAGAACGGGTAATCTTTCCGACGGCGAGTGGGAAAAGCTTGTGGAGGGTGCAGCGATTCTCGGTGATTCGGGACTTGTTATCGATGACACACCGGGTATATCCATATCCGATATGCGTTCTAAGTGCCGTAAGATTAAGCTCGAGCATGACAATCTCGGACTTATTATCATAGACTATATTCAGCTCATGACGAGCAACAGCCGTTCAGAGTCGAGACAGCAGGAGGTATCGGAGATATCGCGTTCCTTAAAGGCACTCGCGAGAGAGCTCAATGTGCCTGTAATAGCGCTTTCACAGCTCAGCCGTGCAGTGGAACAGAGACCGGACCACAGACCTATGCTTTCAGATCTTCGAGAGTCGGGTGCCATCGAGCAGGATGCCGACGTTGTAATGTTCCTCTACAGAGACGAATATTACAAGAAGGACACCGACAAGCCGGGCGTTGCCGAGGTAATCATAGCCAAGCAGAGAAACGGTCCTACGGGAACGGTTGAGCTTGCATGGATCGGTGACAGACAGCGTTTCGCAAATCTTGAGAGAAATTAGCACAATTTGTCGATTGATTTACCGATAAAATTACACCTTTATATGATATTATTTAGACCGGAAAGAGGGAAAAACTCTATCCGGTCTTTATTTTGGCTGAATTATAATAATTCAACCAATTGTACTCTAGAGCAGGGGAGTTGTTTCTTAATGGAGGAAAAGAGGTACATAATATCTGAGGCAGCGGAACGGACGGGAATAGAAGCGCATGTGCTTAGATACTGGGAGGATGAATTGAATCTGGATATTCCGCGAAATGAGATGGGACACAGGTATTACACGGAGCGTCAGCTTGAAATGTTCAAGCAGATAAAAGAGCTTAAGGACAGTGGTTTTCAGCTCAAAGCCGTTAAGACGGTGCTTGACAATGGGCTTCAGGTACAGACGGAGGCGGCTCAGACTGTGCAGGGGGAGGCACAGGAGGAGGCTGCAGGTACTGTGGAGAATGCTGCTGTGAGGGCATCCGATAACGCACAGGAGATTGCCATGAAGCGCTCGGAGGACAAGTTAGCGCAGTTCGAGCAGATAATAGGGGATATTGTTACGCGTTCGCTGATGGCGAACAACGGAAAGCTTGGGGAGGATATATCCAATATTGTCACAGACCGTGTGAGCAATAAGGTAATCAAGGAAATGGATTACATGATGCGTGTCCGTGAGGAAGCGGAGGATGACCGATTTAAGAAACTTGATGAAACCATTCGCGGAGTGCAGAAAAGCAATAAGGAGGCGGCAGCATTTCGTGAGCGTCCTTCTAAGAGGGAGAAGAGACGCGGATTGTTCAAAAAGTAGCCGCAGCGGCGATATGCCAAATGGGGGAGTGTAGTTTTTACATAATAAGAAAGACGGAGCTGTATGATTACGGCTCCGTCTTCTTAAATTAAAGATAATTCAATTATTTCTCTGTGATAGCACCAACAGGGCATGTAGCCTCACAAGCACCACACTGTACACATACGTCTGTGTTAATCTCCATATGTTCATTTCCTTCGGAGATAGCGCCAACAGGGCATCCGGCAGCGCAAGCGCCGCAGCTAACACAAGCATCACCTACAACGTACATAAATTCCTCCATTCCGAAGTGTATGTAACACCTCTATTTTGTATTATTCAGAGAAGCTCTTGCTTCTTTGATACCTTTGATAATAACAGATTTTGCCTTGATAACCTGCTCCTTCGTCTCGGCAGGCACACCCTTAAGAGGATAATCAATACCGAGGTTCTCATACTTGACAACGCCCATTGTGTGGTATGGAAGCACATCAAGTGCCTTAACATTCTTGAGCTTGCCAAGGAAAAGTCCGAGCTGGTACAGGTATTTCTCATTGTCTGTTATACCCGGAACGACTACATGACGTATCCATGTAGGTATTCCCTTGTCACTCAGGTATTCAGCAAAGGCTAAAATGCCATCATTAGGCTGACTGCAGAGCTTAAGGTGCTCTTCAGGGTCGATATGCTTGATGTCAAGCATAACAAGGTCAGTGTACTGCATAAGCACATCCATCTTGTCTACAATTACCTTGTTGTCAGGCTTAAATACAATACCTGAAGTATCGATACATGTGTGTATGCCGAGTGCCTTAGCCTTCATGAATAGTTCAGTGAGAAAGTCTATCTGTAGGAGCGGTTCACCACCGGTAACTGTAAGACCGCCGTTTTTATAAAAGGACTTGTTGTCCTCATATTTGCGTAAAATCTCGTCTACTGAAATCTCTGTCCCGCCGGTAGTAGGCCATGTATCGGGATTATGACAATATAGACAACGCATTGGGCAACCCTGTACAAACACCACGAAACGGATTCCCGGTCCATCTACGGTGCCAAAGGTCTCTAACGAATGTATTCTCCCGTTCATATTATCCTTGTTCCTCCATGTCAAAAAAATAATACCAAA